>DATGLP010000001.1 GCA_035294085.1 Acidimicrobiales bacterium
TCGGCTTTCGCGTCACGATCGAGCCAGCCGAAGCCGCCTGAGCTGTCCCCAGGACTGAACAGCGGGACTTCGTCCCGAGCGGGGCTCCGCCCCGCACCCCTTGACCTCGCGCGTCCCGATGACAGGGTTTTCGTGTCAGCCGTCGTGGCCGCCGCACGAGGCCAAGAGGAGCCACCGGATCTCGCTCGGCTCCTGCGCCCCAGGTGGGCACCGGCGAGCCGGCGCCCCGAGGAGGCGACGCTGCGACCGTCGCCGCCGTAGGCATCGGGCGAGTCGTGGACATCGCTCGACGGCGGGCGGGAGCGCCCGACGCCACCGCCGAGGTGCGACCGGTGGCCGACGCGGGCCTCGCTTCGGCGGGGGCGGCGCTCGCCGCGCTCGCCTCGTCGAGCCCGATCGCAACGTCGTGGGCGTCGACCGTCTCGTCGACCCCGACACCGCGGCACGCCGGCGCGTGCCCGGCTGCGCAGCGAGGAGCACGCCGTCGCCGTCCGCGCTGGACGACGCGACGCGAAGGTCCCCTCGACGCGAGTCGGGGACCCTGCGGTCGGGCGCGCGCCCCGGCGCGTGGGTCGTGGACGCCCAGCGAGGCGCATCCCTCCGGCTCGGCGCCGAGCGCCCGGCGCGCGCCTCGCACCGCCGAGGCCCGAGCATCACCCGAGCGTCGCCGCCCGCTCCAGGCCGGCGCCAGCGGGCGTGGCCGCCTTCAGCCCTCGGCGCTCGCCACCGGCAGCAGGAGCACCGGGACGCGAGAGCGGCTGAGCACGTCGCGCACCGTCGCCGCCCTGCCTTCGGTCAGATCGCGCGACCAGCCGAGCACGACGACGTCGACGTCGTGCTCGGCTGAGAACTGCGTGATCTCCTGACCGGCGGCCCCCGTCCGGAGGTGGAGCTGCGCGCCGAGGTGAGGGAGGTGGCGGGCGAGGAAGGCCGTGGACCAGACCTGGGCGCCGTGCTGGGACGCGTCCCAGTAGCGCGGCGCGGTCTTCGCGTCGAAGACGTGCAGGCCGAGCACCTGGAGGCCGGCATCGGCGAGCCGCCGCACCACCTCGTCCACCCCCCGGGAGGCCGCCGCGGTGCTGTCGAGCGGGACGAGCACCCGCTCCCAGCGCTCGGCGCTGGCCTCCGGCGGCACGAGCAGCACCGGCTTCTCGACCCGCTGGATCACCTCGAGCGCCGTGCGGCCTGCCGGTCGCCTGCCGGCGGGATGGCCGCGGCTGCCGAGGACGAGCGCCACCGCCTCCGGATCCGACAGCGCCGCCACGAGGAGCTCGGACGCTGGGCCCTCGAGCTGGCGCAGCTCGACGCCCCTGCGCTCGCATAGCGCGGCGACCGTGCGCCCGGCGCCGGTGACCACGTGGATCGCTCGCAGCTCGGCGCCGAGCACCTTGGCCAGCAGCCCGGCCGCCGCGAGCGTCGGCTGGGCGGCCGGGCTGTCATCGAGCGCGGCGAGGACGACGGTCACGCCCGTGTCCATCCCGCAGGAGACCGCGTCCCATGCACCGTCGAGCCGACGGCCACCGGGGAGCGGCCGACACGCACCGGCACCGGCCGCTCGGCGCGCAGGACGAGCGCGTCGTGGGCGATCTCGACGCGCAGCGCCTGCCCGCGAAAGTGCAGGCACACGTCGAGCTGTCGCCAGCGGTCCGGCAGCGCCGGGTCGAGCGCGAGCGCCTCCTCGCCCGGGCGGATCCCCGCGAAGCCGACCACGGCAGCCTGCCAGAGGCCGCCCATCGCCGCGAGGTGGACGCCGCCGGCCGTCGTCCCCGTGACGTCGTCGAGGTCGATCCGGCAGCCGAGGTGGAACAGCTCCAGTGCCTCGTCGCCGCGCCCGAGGCGCGCCAGCACGGCAGCGTGGATGGCGGGGGACAGCGAGCTCCCGTGCGCCGTGCGCGGCAGGTAGAAGTCGGCGTCGACCGCGAGCGCCCCGGGGTGAAGCTCGCCGGGGACGAGGTGGTGGGCCATGAGCACGTCCGCCTGCTTCACGACCTGCGAACGGGCGAGCCGCTCCCTGCCGAGCAGGATGTCGGCCGCGACCGGCGGCTCGGCGAACTCCGTGATCAGGAGCGGCTCGAGGCCGAAGTACCCGTCGAACTGCTCGTAGCCGCCCGAGGCCGGGTCGAAGCCATCGACGAGCGCTGCCGCCAGGCGCTGCCAGCGCTCGCGCTCACGGCGCGACGCCCCGCCCGTTCGGGCGAGCGCGGCCGCGTAGCGCAGGTGCCAGCGCGCCATGACGTTCGTGTACGCGTTGTCGTCGACGAGCTCGTGGTACTCGTCTGGCCCGATGACGCCGCGCAGGTGCGCCCTGCCGTCCCGGTCCCACTCGGCGCGAGCCGCCCAGTAGCGGGCGGTGTCGAGGACGAGCTCGCGCCCGCGGCCCTCGAGGACGGCGTCGTCCCCGGTCCAGCACCGGTAGTGGTGCATCGCCCACACGACGTCGGCGTTGATGTGCTCCTCGCGCTCGCCGGTGTGGATCGCCACCTCGCGTCCCTGCCAGTCCCTCACGCGCCGGGGCGTCACGTCCCGTCCGCTGTCGGCGGACTCCCACGGGAAGCGAGCGCCCGGCAGGCCGCGGGCGGCCGCCTCGTAGCGGGCCGCCTCGAGGCGGTTCAGCCGGTAGGCGATCATCGAGCGTGCGCCCTCCGGGAACGTCGCTGCGAGGGCCGGGAGGACGAAGACGTCGGCGTCCCAGAAGACGTGGCCGGCGTAGCCGAGGCCGGTCGCGCCCCGGGCGCCCACCGCCGCCTCACCGGACGGCGGCGCGGCGCTGAGGAGGTGGAAGAGGGCGAAGCGCAGGGCTCGCTGCGCGGCCTCGTCGCCGTGCACGACCACGTCGGCGCGCTCCCAGCGTGACGCCCACGCCGCGCGGTGGGCGGCGAGCAGGGCGTCGAAGCCTTCCTCGCGCACGGCGGCGAGCTGCCGATCGAGTCGGCGGCGCCGGCGCGCCCCGCGGCGCACCGCCCCGTAGACGGCGAAGCGCTCGAGCGCGCTGACCCCCTCGCTCTCGGTGGTCTCCTGGCAGGCGACCGCCGCGATCGAGACGTCGCCGCTTGCCGTGACCGCCCAGTCCACCGTGCCGTCGCTCCCGGCGCGGGCAACGAGCTGCGGGGCGAGCGCGCCGAAGGCACCGGGATCGGGGTCGACGAGGGCGCGCGCCGGCCAGGTCCTGCCGCGCGCCTCGGCGCGCAGCGCGACGGCGTTCCCGGCGGTGAGGGGGACGAAGCGCGCCGTGCGCAGGCCCTCCTCGCCGCCTGGCGGCTCCCGCACGAGCACCCCGGTGCGCAGGTCGAGGATCCGCAGGCACGGGGTGGTCACGTCGCCGCCGAGCGCCGTGCTCGAGGGACCGGGCAGCAGGCTCGGCATCCCGTCGCTCCCCCTGCCGAACACGCCCGGGAGCAGCGCCATGCGCAGCGCCCGCGCGTCCGCGTCCTCGAGGTCGCCACGCACCGTGAGACTGCCCGAGCCGAGCGCGAAGAGGCTCCCCTGCACGCTCGGGTCCCGCTCCTCCCGCCCGAGAGCCACGGACCAGTCCGGGTCGAGGTCGACGCGCGGGACCGCCCGGCGCCGGCGGAGCTCGAGCTGGTCGTCGAGGAGCCGCAGGAGCATCGACGGCCCGCCGCCGAGCCAGAGGACCCCCTCGGGCGGCCCTCCCGGCTCGACGCCGACCGAGACGGCGACGGCCCGCCCACCGCCCGGGTCGAGCAGGCGGGCGTCGCTGCCGGGCACCCCGCCGAGCGGGCCGAACTCGTCGCCGACGACGAGGACGAGCCCAGGCCCCACCCCGCGCCGCCAGAGCTCGCCGAGGACCCAGCGCATCGAGTCCGACTTGTCCGTGAGGCCGATCTCCACGTGCTTCGCGTCGCTCGTCACGCGGGCGTCCACGAGGCCCGCCTCGGCCGCGGCCTTGCGCGCCACGTCCACCACCTCGGCCAGGCCGGCGACGCCCTTCGCCCGCAGGCGCCGAGTGACCGCCGCGAGGAGGCGGGCGACCTCGGTCTTCCTCGGGTCGGCCCAGCGGGGCGTCGGGACGAGGTCGATCTTGCGCCGGTTGAGGCGGGAGGTGACGACCCGGGCGCGAAGCCCCCGGCTGGCGAGCCACTCGAGGGTGCGCGCGGCCGCCTGGTCGAGCGCCGCGAGCTCGGCCGGGCCCGCCTCGCGGCGATGGAGGAGCTCCGGACCGCGCTCGCCGACGGCGAAGACCTCCGATCCCCGGTTGAGGGCGAGGTACAGGTGGCCGGGCCCCCGCGGCCGGGCGCGCAGCTGCCCGTCGACGTTGCCAACGTTGGTACCACTCACGACGACGACGTCGACGCTGGCCGCAACGAGCGACTCGACCCGTGCGCGCAGCGCCCCCGCGTCGCTCGCGCGATCGGCGACCGCGGTGCCGTCCCAGTCGAAGACGACCGCCTCGAAGCGGGTCTTCGGGCGGGCCGGCGACGGCCTCACCCGCTCGCTCCTCCAGCGCCACCACCCGGGCGGGCGGTGGCTCGGAGCCGGGCGAGCACCTCGGCGCAGCCCTCGAGCGTCTCGCGCAGCCCCTCGAACATCGACGGGCGCCGGGGCGCGGCGAGGTTCATGCTCGCGCTCGTGAAGCCCAGCGCGAGCGCCCGGCTCGCCAGCTCGGCGCACTCGGCCGGCGTCCCCGCGACAGCGAAGCGGCGCACCACCTCGTCGTCGACGAGCTCGTCGAGCTCGGGATCGTCGGAGCGGTCGTGGGCGAAGTACCAGCCCTTCGAGCGGGCGAGGGCGGCCTCGACCCTCGCCATCCACCGCCCGCCGTCCCGCTCGGCCAGGTCCGGGGGACGGACGATCGCGGCGTAGTGGGCGGCGTAGCGGCGGACGCTCGCTCGCGCGAGCACCCCGTCACGCGAGACGCACACCGTCAGGCGCAGCGCGATCTCGACGTCCTCCGGGGAGCGGCCAGCCCGCGCCGCTCCCTCGGCCACGAGCCGGCGGTAGCCGGCGGCGACCTCCCCGTCGGCGAGCCGACCGCCGACGAGCGCGACGTCGGCGAGCTCGCCGGCGAGGCGCAGGATCTGCGGGCTCCGGCTGCCGATCGAGACCGGCACGGGGCGCACCGGACCGACCATGCGACCGCCGTCGATCGTGATCGTCCGGCCGTTGAGGTGCACCTCCTCGCCGCGAAGCAGCGCCCGGATCGCCGTCACCGCCTCGCGCAGCGCGGCGACGGGCCGCTCGTAGGCCATGCCGAGCTGCTCGAGGCCGGCGCCGACCCCGATCCCGAGGAACGCGCGCCCGTCCGAGGCATCCTGGAGGGTCGCCATGATCCCGGCGAGCACCGCCGGGTGGCGCGAGTAGGGGTTCGTGACCATCGGACCGAGCTCGATCCTCGTCGTCTCGCGAGCAGCGAGCGCGAGGAGCACGAAGCAGTCCGGCCAGAAGACGACGTCGGAGATGCCAAGCCGGTCGAAGCCCACCTCCTCGGCGAGGCGAGCGAGCTCGATCGCCTCGGCGCTCGTCATCCCGGGCGTGACCTCGGCTTCGAACGTCGGCTGCAGGGTCCCTCCTCCAGGCACAGCGCGCCACCGCTGCCGGCGCCGCGGTCTCGCACCCGATCTTCGCACGCGAGTCGAGCTGGCGAGGCGCTCGGCCAGGCGAGCTCCTCGCCGGCGAACCTGCGCGAATCCCGCCTCGCGCCAGGCGGGCTCGGTAGGGTGTGGGCCGTGCCCGACGGGCCGAGGAAGCTGCGCGCGCCGCACCTGCCGAAGCGGCCAGGCCGCCCGAACCCGGCGGCGGCCGCCAGGCCGGACCGTGCCGCCGTGCGCCGGCCTCGCTCGGCGCGCGCCGGGAGCACGACGGCAGGCGCGGCCCCGGGCGCAACGCGGCCCGGGCCTCGCGCCAACCACGCGCCGGCCGCGGCTCGCGCCGGGGCGACGAAGCGCGCTGCACCCCGGCGCCCGACGCTCCCGAAGCCGGCGCGAGCGCCGCGGCGCCCGCTCGCCGCGGCCGGCCCACCGAGCCCGCGCCGCAAGCCCCCCGGCACGTCCCGCCGAGCGGCACCGACGCGCGTCGGTGCCGCGCCGTCCGGCGCTGCCAGCAGGACCTCGCCAGCCCAGCGCAGCTCGCCAGCCCAGCGCGCCTCGGCGCGGCCGCGTGCCGAGGCGCGCGCGCAGCGGCGCCCGCACCTGCCACCGATGCGCCGCGACCCCGGTCCGTCGAGCCGCTCGGGCTCGCGCGCGACGCCGGGCACGAAGGCGGCGAAGCCCCCACGGCCGGCCAGGCTCGCGCCGCGGCGGTCCACCGCGGCGGCCTCGGGCCCGAGCCGGGCGGCGCGCGCGGGCACGGGAACGCCCGGGGCGGCGCCAGCCGCGCCGGCGGCGCGCGTGGCGACGCCAGGGTCCTCGCGGCCGGGCGCCGCGGCGAGGCCCCCGAGCAAGCTCAAGCTGCGGGCGGCGGCCAAGGCGTCGAGGCCGCGCACGCCGAGCCCCGCAGGCACACGGGCGCGGCCAGCCGCTGCGAAGGCGCCGAAGCCGCGAACGCCGACGGGCACCGCGGCGAGGCCTCCGAGGCCTCCGAGCAAGCTCAAGCTGCGGGCGGCGGCCCGTGCTCGCGCGCCCGGCAGCACCCCGGCGGGCGGTGCGCGCTCGAGCCGTGCCCCAGCTCGAGCGCGCACCGCAGCCCGGCTGCCGAGCAGCCCCGCCGAGCGCTCGCTCGGGCAGGGCCGCTCGGAGGGGCGCTAGCCCGCTACGACGAGATGTAGATGTAGTTGATCAGGTCGTTGACGGCGTTGCCGACGTAGCTCTCGGCCTCCCAGGGGTTGCCGAAGATGTAGGCCCCGCTGCCGTCGCCGTTCTGCACCCCGTAGAAGTAGCAGGCGGTGTCGTTGATGTACGACGAGAGCTGGTCACCGAAGCCGTAGTCCCACAGGTCGTACCAGTAGTCGGTGATCTGCAGGGCGAGCACCGTCCCGCCGTAGTTGATGTTCTGGTAGAGGTAGAGCCACTCCCAGTTCGCCTGGCAGTAGGCGCCGTGGCCGACCGCTCGCGCCGACGTGCCGAGCCTGAAGGAGCGCAGCCGCGCGAGCGCGCGCCGAGCGAGCGCCCTCGCGTGCCCCCGTAGCTGCGCGCTCGAGATCGTGCCGCCCTGGACCGTCGGGTAGGCGCCGATCGAGCGGTACATCGCGTCGGCCGAGCTGAAGCACTCGGTCGCGCCGTTCGCGTACGCCGCGCAGGCCTTCGCGCCGTCCCATCCCTGCGCCAGGTCGATGGTCTGGCCGTTGTAGGTGGCGTAGCCCTCGGGGCCGACCGGCGACGGCTCGTGGCGAACCGCCGACGCGCGCGCGGCCCGCGTCGGCGCCGCGAAGGTCGACGCCCGACGGGCTCCCGAGTGCCGGGGCGCCGCGCTCGCAGGGAGCGCGACGAGCAGCGCGGCCGCCGCTGCCGCGCCGATGATCCTTCCGATGTGCCTTCGCATCCTGCTCCTTGCTGCTCGAGCCCCGGCTCCGCCACAACCGGAGGCGTCCTCGCGCTTCAACGGCGAAACATCAAAAGTCCTCTCGGACATTGATACTTCACGAGGCATGATAGGCCGCTCCAAGCAAGGGTTGCAGTACCTCGGAGAAATTATTTCAGGATTTTGCTGAAAGATTGAGAAACTGGCCGAACAAGAAGCAATCCTCGAGCGAGCGGCAGGCATGAACGCGCTCTCCTACCGCGAAGACGCGCCATCATGGTTGCATGCGACGAGACGGCTCGGCGGCACCGTGAGCGCGCCGGCCGACGACGTCGCGCGCTTTCGCGCCGCCTTCGAGCGCCACTACGACGCAGTCCTCGCCTACGCGCTCCGTCGCTGTCCGACGCGCGAGGACGCCGAGGAGATCGTCGCCTCCACGTTCACGACCGCCTGGCGCCGCATCGACAAGCTCGCGCCCGAGCCGTTCACGCTGACGTGGCTGTATCGCGTCGCCTGGCGCACGCTCGCCAACCAGCGACGCAGCGCGTCGCGGCGCGACCACCTCCTCGGTCGCCTCGGCCGCCTGCGGACGAGCAGCGCAGCGCACGACCTCGACGAGGCCGGCGACCAGGAGGCGCTCGTGCTCGCCGCCCTGGCACGCCTCAAGCCCCGCGAGCAGGAGGTGCTGCGCCTCGTGGCCTGGGAGGAGCTCTCCTACGCCGAGGCGGCCGAGGTGCTGCGCTGCTCGCCGAACGCGTTCGCCATCCGCCTCCACCGCGCCCGCCTCGCGCTCAAGCACGAGCTCGCCGCGCTCAGCACCCCGCGGGCGCCGGCCGGCGCTGGCGACACGCAGCGGAACGCGAGCGCCCATGCCTGAGCCGGTCGCCGACCCGATCGCCCTCTTGCGGGCAGCAGACCCCGTGCCGGCCGAGGCGGTGCGCGGCGCCCGACGCTCGGCGTCGGCCGTCGCGCTGTGCGACGCGATCCTCGCCACGAAGCGGCGGCGCCTCGCGTGGCACTGGCAGCTCACGCCCGTCCTCGCCGCCCGGCGCGCGGCCGCGACGCGGCACGCGCCGGCACGAGCGCCCGAGCTCGACCTCCTCCGTCGGCACAACCCGGCCCCCACGGTCGCGCCGGCCGGGCTCAGCATGCGTGCCGAGGCGCTTCGCGAGTCGATCCTCGCGGGCGCGCGCGACGACGGGCGAGCGAGCCAGCTCGCCACGCCCGCAGGCGAGCGGCCCGACCTCCTCGACGTGCTGCGGGGCGCGAACCCGCGGCGTGCGCAGCCGGCTCCCAGCAGGCTCAGCGCGCGTGCCGAGGCGCTCCTCGCGTCGATCGTGGCGGAGCGGGCCGCCGCCGCGGTTCCGTGGTGGCGCCGCCGGCGCGTCCTCGCCCCCCTGGCGGGCGTCCTCGCGCTCGGGGCCACCGCCGCCGGCTACACGCTGGCGAACGCGCCGCCGAGCCAGTCCTTCGCCGTGGTGTGCTACGCGAGCGACAGCCTGCAGGCGGCGCGCTTCGCGCCCGGCGCCGGCAGCGACCCGGTCGCCGCCTGCGAGCTCGCCGCGCCGAGCGCGTCGCCCTCGAGCGGGAGCGCGCCGCGCTTCGTCGGCTGCATCCTCCCCTCGGGCACCGAGGGCCTCTTCCCCGGGACCTCCAGCGACGTGTGCACCCGGCTCGGTCTGCCCGCCGCCCTGCCGCCGACGCCCGAGGACGTGCGCCTCGCGAGCTTCGTCTCCTACCTCTCCAGCCGCCTCACCGCCGCAGCCTGCGTCGGGGAGCAGGCGGCCGTGCAGGTGGCGGAAGCAGCGATCGCGCGCTTCGCGATGAGCGGCTGGCGCGTCGTGCCGGGCGCGAGCGCCGGCGGGACAGGCGCGAGCTGCGCGACGGCGCGGGTCGACGGCGCCCACGACGAGGTCGTCATCATCGCCGTGGCGCGCCCGCCTGCGCCGTAGGGCGGCGCCCGGCGCTCAGGCGTCGAGCTCGAGCAGGAGCGACTGGAGGAGCAGGAGCTCGTTCGGGTTCCGCACCAGCTCCTTCGACGCCGCGTCGATCGCCGCGCACGCCGCGAGCAGGCGGGCGCTGCGGTGCGCGGGCGCCTCGCCGGTCCCGAGGCGTTCCCGGAGGACGGCCGCCAGCGTCGCGAGGCCGGCGCGCAGCTCATCGGTGCGCACCCGACGCCGCTCGCGCCGGTGCCGCTCCTCGATCTCCCGCCGCCCGACGAGCCGACGCTCCCCCGCGCGCGCCGCGGCCTCGAGCGCGGCGTCGAGCTCGGCGGCCTGACGCTGGGCGAGGACCTCGACGAGCTCGTCCGGCGCGGCCGCGAGCTCCTCCGCGAGCAGCGCCACCGTCGCCCCCGTGCCGTCGAGGCGGTCGAGGACGGCGCGCCAGCGCGCCTGGCGCGCCGCGAACCCCGGGTCGCGTGCGAGCAGGCGCGCCCGGTCGAGCCGCCCCGCGGCGGCGGCAGCGGCAGCCGGGGCGACCGCATCGGGCACCCCCTCCGCGCGGAGGACCTCCTCGATCGTGGCGGCGTCGAGCGACGCGAGCTCGACGGTGACGCAGCGGCTCGCGATGGTGGCGAGCGCCGGGGGGACGTGCTCGGCGAGCACGAGGAAGACGGTCGAGGGCGGCGGCTCCTCGAGCGTCTTGAGCAGCGCCGGGCCAGCCTCGTCCACGAGGTGGAAGTCGACGAGGATGATCACCTGGCGTGCCCCGGCGGCCGGAGAGCGCTGGGCGAGCGCGACGACCGCCCTCGCGTCGTCGACGAGGATCGAGGCGCCCTGGCGCTCGACGACGACCACGTCGACGTGGCGCCCGGCGAGCGCGTCGCGACACGACGGACAGGCGCCGCAGCCGCTCGCGGGACACACGAGCGCCGCGGCGAACGCGCGCGCGAGCTCCCGCTTGCCGCAGCCGGGCGGCCCGACGAAGAGGTAGGCGTGGACCGGCGCGGCGAGCGAGGAGGCCAGCAAGCCGGCGGCGCGTGCCTGGCCGGCCACCCCGGCGAGCACGGGCGGCAGCTCGCGAGCGGTCACGCCACCTCCTCGAAGCGCGCGGCGAGGAGGGCGAGGACGCGTGCGTGGACGGCGCCGGGGTCGCCCGTCCCGTCGATCACGGCCCAGCGATCCGGGTCGCCCGCCGCGAGCGCGTGGAACCCCGCCGCCACCCGGCGGTGGAAGTGGGGATCCTCGGCCTCGATTCGGTCGCGCGCCCCGGCGCGACGGGAGGCCGCCACCTCCAGCGGGACATCGAGCAGGATCGTGAGGTCCGCCACGAGGCCGTCCGAGGCGACGCGGCAGACGGCCTCGACCTGCGCGAGCGGTAGGCCGCGCCCGTAGCCCTGGTAGGCGAGGGTCGACCCGCTGAAACGATCGCACACGACGCTGCGCCCAGCGGCGAGCGCCGGGCGGATGCGCTCGGCGACGTGCTGGGCGCGGGCCGCCGCCACGAGCAGGAGCTCGGCGCGAGGATCGAGGGGGCCGAGGCGGTGCTCGAGCAGGAGCGAGCGGAGGTGCTCCCCGAGCGGGCTCCCGCCCGGCTCTCGCGTCAGCTCAGCCCCGAGCCGCTCGGCGAGCAGGCGTGCCTGCGTGGACTTCCCAGCCCCCTCCCCACCCTCGAAGACGATGAAGCGGGCGCCCACGAGCCGAAAGACTACGGCCCCGGGCGCTCCTCAGGACCGGGCTCGACGCCCGCCAGCCGCCCGCCTCGGCGCGGCCTCCGCCGTCGGCGCGGCCTTCTTCGCGGCCCGTGGGGATCCGGCTGCCCTCGTCGAGGCGCGCGCGGCCTTGCCGGCCGCCTTCTCGGCCGTGGTGGCGGCCTTCGCCGTCCCGGCGCGCCGGCGCCGGGTCGGCGCCGGGCCGGCGGCACGCCGCTCGGCGAGCAGCTCGAGGGCGCGCTCGAGGCTGAGCGTCTCGGGATCGTCGCCCCGCCGCAGCGAGGCGTTCACCGTGCCGTCGGTCACGTAGGGACCGAAGCGGCCGGAACGGAGCGTGACGGCCTGGTTCGTGTCAGGGTCGACCCCGAGGGGGCGCGCCGCGCCGGCGCGTCCGTAGGTGCGCTGCTTCGGGCGAGCGAAGAGCTCGAGCGCCTCGGCGAGGGTGATGTCGAGGAGCTGCTCCTCGCTCTCGAGGCTGCGGGAGTCGCCGCCCCGCTGCACGTAGGGGCCGTAGCGGCCGTTGCGCGCCACGACCTCCTCGCCGGTCGCCGGGTCGCGCCCGACGACGCGGGGCAGGGCGAGGAGGGCGAGCGCCTGCTCGAGGGTGACGCTGTCGGGCGACATCGACTTGAACAGCGACGCCGTGCGCGGCTTGCTCCCCGGTTCGGCCTCCCCGAGCTGGACGTAGGGGCCGAAGCGGCCGGCGCGCACGAGCACGGGCAGGCCGGTCGCCGGGTCGGTGCCGAGCAGGCGCTCGCCCGAGGGTGCGGCGAGGAGCTCCTCGGCCCGGGCGACGGTGAGCTCGTCCGGGGGGAGGTCCTCCGGGATCGCGGCCCGCTCCTCGCCGCGCTGCAGGTAGGGGCCGTACCGGCCGACGCGCACCACGATGGGCCGGCCCGCGGCGTCGGTCCCGAGGGGGATGGAGTTCACCTCCCTCGCGTCGATCGCCGCGAGGTGCTCGGAGACCGCCTCCTTGAGGCCCCGCCCGGGCTCGACGTGCTCGCCGTCGCCGTCGGGGGCGCCGAAGTAGAAGCGCTCCAGCCAGGGGACGGCCTCCTCCTGCCCGGAGGCGATCTCGTCGAGATCGTCTTCCATCGCGGCGGTGAAGTTGTAGTCGACGAGCTGCGGGAAGTGCCGCTCGAGGAGGTTGACCACCGCGAAGGCGGTGAAGGACGGGACGAGCGCGCTGCCCTTCTTCCAGACGTAGCCGCGGTCCTGGATCGTCTGCAGGATGCTCGCGTACGTCGAGGGCCGGCCGACGCCGAGCTCCTCGAGACGCCGGACGAGGGACGCCTCGGTGAAGCGCGCGGGCGGCTTCGTCGAGTGCCCCTCGGCGTCGACGGCGTGCACCTCGAGGTGCTCCCCGGCGCGCAGCGCCGGCAGGCGCCGCTCGCCGGGAGCGGCCTCCTCCTCGTCGTCGCCCTCGGCGTAGACGCTGAGGAAACCCGGGACGGTGATGACCGTTCCCGTCGCGGCGAACTCCGCCTCGGTGCCCTCGGGGGCCGCCGGCGAGTCGCCGGTCGTCCTGCCCACGATCCGCACGCGCGCGGTGACGCCCGTGGCGTCGACCATCTGGGAGGCGACGGTGCGCTGCCAGATGAGCTCGTAGAGGCGCAGCTCGTCGCGTCCGAGCTCGTCCGCGAGCTCGGCGGGCAGGCGGAAGTCCTCGCCCGCCGGGCGGATCGCCTCGTGCGCCTCCTGGGCGTTGCGCACCTTCCGGTCGTAGGTGCGCGGCCGGGGCGGGACCGCTGCCTCGCCGAAGAGCGCGCTGGCCTGGCGGCGAGCAGCGGCGAGGGCGCTCGACGAGAGCGTCGTCGAGTCGGTCCGCATGTACGTGATGTAGCCCTGCTCGTAGAGGCGCTGGGCGACCTGCATCGTCCGCTGCGCCGAGAACCGCAGCTTTCGGGCCGCCTCCTGCTGGAGCGTCGAGGTGATGAAGGGCGGGGCTGGCGAGCGCCGGTAGGGCTTCTCGTCGACGGCGGCGACGCGAAAGCGAGCGGGTGCGAGCGCGTCGGCGAGCGCGCGCGCCCCGACCTCGTCGAGGAGGACGACGCGCTCGGGGTGCTCCAGCTCCCCGGCCGCGGTGAAGTCGGAGCCGCTCGCGAGCGGCCGGCCGCCGAGGAGCGCGAGCTCGGCGTCGAGGGTCCCGCCCGCCTCCGTGGCGAAGCGGCCGGTGAGGCCCCACCACGTGCCCGGCCGGAAGGCCATGCGTTCCCGCTCGCGCTCGACGACGATGCGCGTTGCCACGCTCTGCACCCGACCGGCAGACAGTCCCTGCATCACCTTCTTCCACAGCACCGGCGACAGCTCGTAGCCGTAGAGGCGGTCGAGGATGCGCCGGGCCTCCTGGGCGTCGACGAGCCGACGGTCGAGGTCCCGTGGCGCGGCGATCGCGGCCTCGATGGCCTGGCGCGTGATCTCGTGGAAGACCATGCGCTTCACCGGCACGCGCGGCGCGAGCACCTCGAGCAGGTGCCAGGCGATCGACTCGCCCTCGCGGTCCTCGTCCGTCGCGAGCAGCACCTCGCTCGCACCCTTGAGGAGCCCGCGCAGCTTGCGCACCCGCTCCTGCTTGTCCTTGGAGATGACGTAGAGCGGCTTGAAGCCGTTCTCCACATCGACGCCGAGGCGCGCCCACGGCTCGCCCTTGTACGCCGCGGGCACCTCCGCCGCCGAGCGCGGCAGGTCCCGGATGTGGCCCACCGAGGACTCGACGATGTAGTCGGGACCGAGGAAGCGGGCGATTGTCTTGGCCTTCGCAGGCGACTCGACGATGACGAGAGACTTGGCCACGGCTCCAATCCTGGTGCGGATCGGGCGGAAGGTTACCGAGCGTCCAGCATGCCGGCCAGCGCGGCCGCGCGGCGCGCGACGTCGCCGTCGCGAGTTGTGCGCCGGCTCGATGGCGTGTTCGATATGCCGATGCACGTCGTCATCGTCGGTTGCGGGCGTGTCGGGGCCCGTCTCGCCGTCGAGCTCGTGCGCGACGGCCACACGGTCGCCGTCATCGACAAGCTCGAGTCCGCCTTCAAGCGCCTCCCGAAGGACTGGCCCGGCACGAAGGTCCTCGGTGCCGGCTTCGACCGCGACCGCCTCGAGGAGGCGGGGGCGACGAGGGCGGGCGCGCTCGCCGCGGTGACGAGCGGCGACAACTCCAACGTGCTGTGCGCCCGCATCGCGCGCGAGACCTACGAGATCTCCAACGTCGTCGCGCGCATCTACGACCCACGGCGCGCCGAGATCTACCAGCGCCTCGGCATACCGACCGTCGCGACGGTCACCTGGACGACCGAGCAGGTGCTGCGCAGGCTCTTTCCCGAGCGCGGCGCGGTCGAGTGGGCAGACCCGAGCGGGCGGATCCGGCTCGTCGAGCGCTCCCTGCCGACGGCCTGGTGCGGACGGCGCCTCGCCGACCTCGAGGCCGAGACGGGGGCCCGCGTCGTCGCCGTGACGCGCGGGGGCGTGCCCCAGCTCGGTCCCGCCGACCTGATCGGCCAGGAGGGTGACATCCTCTACATCGCCGTCACCTTCGGCGCGCGAGCGCTGCTCGACGAGGCGCTCGCGGGGCCGGTCGGGACCGAGGAGGAGGGGGGGGTCCGTCCGTGAGGGTGGTGATCGCGGGCGCCGGTGCCGTGGGGACCTTCCTCGCCGAGGACCTCGCAGCGAGCGGCCACGACGTCCTCGTCATCGAGAAGAGCCCCGGCACCGTCGAGCGCGTCCCGCGCGGTGCCTCGATCCAGCTCGTCGCCGCCGACGCGTGCGAGGTGGACACGCTCCAGGCCGCCGAGCTCGACAAGGCGGACGTCGTCGTGGCCGCCACCGGCGACGACGAGGACAACCTCGTCATCTCCCTGCTCGCCAAGCAGGAGTTCGCCGTCCCGCGCGTCATCGCGCGGGTGAACCACCCGAAGAACCACTGGCTGTTCAACGAGACCTGGGGCGTCGACATCGCGGTCTCCACGCCGCACCTGCTCTCCGCGCTCGTCGAGGAAGCAGTCTCCGTCGGCACCTTGGTCCGGCTCCTGCACTTCGAGGGGTCCGACGCCCGCCTCGTCGAGGTGACGCTCGCGCAGCGCTCGCCCGCGGCGGGCGTCTGCATCGCCGACCTCGGCCTGCCCCGGGGCGCGACCGTCGTCGCCGTGGTGCGCGAGGGGGACCTCGTCGTCCCCCGCGGCGACACCACGCTCCAGGTGGGCGACGAGGTGCTCCTCCTCGTCACCGGCGAGGCCGAGGACGAGGTGCGCAGCCTCCTCGTCGCGCCGTGACGAAGACGCCCGAGCGCGGCCCCTCGCCCACCACAGGCCGCGAGGCTGCCTTCTTCGACCTCGACAAGACGATCATCGCCAAGGCGGCCATGGCGGCGCTGCGCGGGCCGCTGTACGAAGGCGGGCTGCTCAACCGGCGCTCGCTCGCACGCGCCCTGTTCGCCCAGCTCGTCTACCTCCACCTCGGGGCGAACGAGCACCGGCTCGACAAGGTGCGCGAGGCCGTCCTCCGCCTGACGAAGGGGTGGGACCGAGAGGTGGTACGCGCCATCGTGGACGAGGCGCTCGCTCAGATCGTCGAGCCGATCATCTACGCAGAGGCGCTCGACCTCATTGAGCACCACCGCGCGCAGGGCCACCTCGTCGTCATCGTCTCCGCGTCGCCGGCGGAGATCGTCTCGCCGCTCGCGCGCCACCTCGGAGTCGAGGCCACGATCGCGAGCGAGGCGGAGGTCGACGAGCAGGGCCGCTACACGGGGCGCATGGCCTTCTACGCCTACGGCCCGTACAAGGCGGACGCCATGCGGGCCCTCGCTGCCGCCGAGGGGGTCGACCTCTCGCGCTCGTTCGCCTACAGCGACTCCTACACCGACCTGCCGATGCTCGAGGCGGTCGGCCACCCCGTCGCGGTCAACCCCGACCGGATCCTGGCGCGACTGGCACGCGAGCGCTCCTGGCAGGTGTGCACGTTCGCCAATCCGGTGCGCGTGCGTGACCGCATGCGCGTCGCGGTGCCCCAGCGCCGAGTCGCCTACGGCCTCGTCGTCGCCGTCGCCGGCTCCCTCGCCGTCGCGCTCGGCCGGTGGCTGAACGGCCGCGGCCTCGGCGACGGCGCACCGAAGCTCGAGGAGCGCTGCGTCCCCTAGCTCGGGCGCAGGCGTCGAGCGGCCACGATGCCGAGCGCGACGAGCACCGCCACGATGACCAGCTTCTTCAACATGGACCGCATGCTACCGGGGCTCGCCGCGCCCTTCCGGGCGCTGCCGCGCTCGCCTTCGGAGCGTCGCGGCTCGCGACGGCGCACGCCTCGTCAGCACGCCTCGACGAACGGCTGGACCTCCTCGCCCACGAGTCGCAGGTGGTCGAGGTCGGCGAGATCGAGCACCTGGAGGTAGAAGCGGCGCGCGCCCGCGTCGCGGTAGCGGGCCATCTTGTCCACGACCTCCGCAGGGAACCCCGCGAGGCCGTGCTCCCTCAGCTCCGCGACGTCCCGCCCGATCGCACGAGCCCGCCGTTCGAGCTCGGCTGGCGACGCGCCGCAGCACAGCACGAGGGCCACCGAGGTGACGACCGTCTCCGGGTCGCGCCCGACGGCCTCGCAGGCGCGGCGCACCGCCTCGAAGCGCCGCTGGGCCTCGCGCGCCGACACGAAGGACGCGTTGAACTCGTCGGCGTAGCGGGCCGCGAGGCTCGCGAGGCGCGGCCCGGCGCGCCCGCCGAGCACGATCGGCGGGTGGGGGCGCTGCAGCGGCCGGAGCGGGTCCGCCTCCAGACGGACCGAGCAGGTCGACCCCGCGTGCTCGAAGGTGGCCCCCGGGGCGGCCGACCAGACCCCGTGCAGGATTGCGAGCTGGTCCTCGAGCAGGTCGTAGCGGTCGGCCGCGGAAGGGAACGGTAGGCCGTACGCCTCGTGCTCGGCCTCGTACCACCCGGCACCGAGTCCGACCTCGACACGGCCGCCGCTCATGTGGTCGACCTGGGCGGCCACGACCGGGAACGTCCCGATCGGACGGAAAGTCACCGGCGAGACGAGCGTGCCGAGCCGAAGGCGCGACGTCTCGCGGGCGAGGCCGGCGAGGGTCGTCCAGGCGTCCGTGTAGGCGGGAAGCCCCGTCGCCGCCCCCATCTTGAGGAAGTGGTCCGACCGGAACCAGGCGTCGAAGCCGCATGCCTCGGCGGCGCGCGCCACGGCGAGCAGCTGGTCGTAGGAGGCGCCCTGCTGGGGCTCGGTGAAGATGCGCAGTGCCATGCCACACGCTAGAGCGCCGCCGGTGGCCGAGGCCGGCCGGCGCGCTCGGGCGAGCGGGCAGCCGGCGCTGGGCCGGGGGCGGAGCGCGCCCTCGCCGGGGACAGGAGGACCAGGCGCCCGACGCAACCGTCGCCTCCCTCACGGACATCCTCCCGACGCCTCGTAGCGATGACCCGACACCAGCGCCGGGTCGAGGTCGATGGCCCGGTCGAGCACGCAGGCGCGCACGAGCGGACCGCCTCGGCACTCCCGTTCGGCCGGGCTGCCCGATGGCTCGCGCCCCGGTCCGGCCGGCCCGACCACCACGACGCTCCAGCCGCACCGCTGCGCTTCGTCGTAGGCGTCGGCCTGGAACGCGACGATGACGGGGCGCCGGCCGACGAGCGGGAGCGGGCGGCCGCCGAGCGCGCCGAAGACGAGGCGGTCACCAGCCAGCGAGAAGGCGACCGGCACGATCGCCGGGAGCGCACCGACGCTCAGTGCGACGCGACCGAGGCAGGTGCTGCGGAGCGCGGCCAGGCACTCGCTCCGGGCGAGCGCTCGCACCCGCGGCGCTCTCAGCACCGACTCCTGCTCCCGCACGTGCCTCGCGCCCCAGCGGGCACCTGCGCACGAGCGTCCCGCGGCGCCGTCACGTGCGCGCCCGCCTCAGGTCCGGTCGTCCCCGTCCGGCCCACGAAGGTTACGGCCGAAGCTCGCGAGGGTCGCGTGCACCTCCTCGACGAGCTCGCCGAACGTCGGATGGCCATCGTCGAGCTGCGCCTTCGCGGCCAGGTAGGACGCCGCGAGCACGAGGCCGGACAGGAGGTCGAGGAGCCAGGACGCCCCTCCCTCGCCGTCGCCGAGCGTCGCGGCGGCGTGCACCACGGCGGAGGTGAGCAGCGCCTCGCAGCGCTCCTCGTCACCGAGCACGCACGCCCGGACGAGCTGGAAGGCGAGGTCGAGTGCCAGCCGGTCGAGAGCCCGCGGGCTCGCCCGACGGGCGGGGCCCCACCGAGGCAGCGAGCTCGCCGCCGGGGGTGCCGCACCGGACGCGCCGATCGCCCCGCACCTTCCCTTCCCGCGCAGTCGCCTGAAGCGCGCCATCGTCTCTCCCTCCGACTCCGGCAGCCGATCTCCTCCACTGAACGGGCGAGGGGACGCGAATCTTCTGCAGCGCGCCGCGCACCTCGGGATGGGCTCGCTCGCCGAGCACGCGCCCGCTCGAGGCCGGGGGCGAGGGCTGACGGCGAGAGCCGCGTGGCTCCGCGTGGCTTCGGCGCCTGGACCGCCAGAGCTTCGGCGCTACGGGGCCAGCGCGGCGCCGAGTGCCGGTGCTGCCTGGCGCAGGACCGCGACAGCCGCCGAGGCACGCGCTGCGACCTGGGCGCTCGCCTGGCCCGCGACCGTGCCGACCGTCGACGCGGCGGCTCCGGCCACGGCAGCCGTCGTCGCCGCGACCTGCGCCGCGCTCGAGCTCGCCAGCGAGCCGACCGCCGCGACGGTGCTGCCCGCCACCGCGAGGCTCGCGGCGACGGGGGGGCCGCCGGGAGGCGGCCCTCCCGGCGACGCAGGTGGCGGACCTCCCGGCGACGCAGGTGGCGGCCCTCCGGGCGCCCTGGCGGGGCTGCCGGGTGGCCCGGGCGGGCTCGGGGCACGCGGGCTGGACCGGACGGGCACGCCGGGTGACGGTCGGCTGGGCGACGACGAGGCGGGCGCCGGTCGGTTGGGTGACGGCCGGCTGGGCGCGAGCGCGCGTGGCGTCGGAGCCGCGGTGCGCGTCGAGGGCCGTGTCGCGGGGACCGCGGACGCGGGCATGGCCTGGCGCCGCGGCGGTGGCGGCGCAGCGGGGACCACCGGCGGTCGCGCCGGGACCGCCGCGGGCGCGGCCGGGGTGAGCGGCGGTGAGACCGTCGGTGCACCGCGCGGCTCCGAGGCGGTGAGCCCCGCGCCGACTGCTGCCGCGACGGCCGCTGTCGCTGCGAGCCGGCGCAGCGGCGATGCGAAGAGCCAGCCCGGCGACGTCGCCCCGCCGAGCCCTGCCGGGAGCCGCACGAGGAGGGAGCCGGCGTGGCGGACCTGCTGGCGGAGCCGACCCGCGATCGGCACCACCTCGAGCAGCGCCTGCCTCGCGGCGACGAAGCGCGCTCGCAGCGCACGTCGCGCCCGGAAGATGCGGGTCTGGATCGTGGCGACGTCGACGGCCCCGTGGGCGGCCATCCGCCGGTAGGTCCAGCCCAGGACCTCGCGCTGCGCGAGCACCTCCCGGTGGCGCGCCGGGAGCAGGCTCAGCGCCGTCGCGAGCGCGGCGGCGCTGTCGGGGTCCGTACCGCCGCGCTCTGGGGTCTGGGCGGCCAGGAGCTGCTCGATCCTCGCGGCCGAGGCGAGCGTCACCCGCGAGCGCCGCCGCAGGATGTCCGTGCAGACGTTGCGGGCGATCACGTCGAGCCAGGGTCGCACGCGCCGCTCGCCCCGCAGGCGCGGCAACGCCCTCCACGCCCTCGTCAGCGTCTCCTGCGTCGCGTCCTCCGCCTCCGCGGCGTCGCCCAGCCGCAGGAAGCACAGCCGCCGGATCCGCTCTGCATGCTCGCGGTAGAGCGCGTCGAACGCATCCGGCGCGGGCGCGCGAGCCGACGCCCGGCGGTTCGGTGCTCCCGCGGACCCTGGACTTCCAGGCAGCAGTTCGTGCCCTTCCACGTGCGTCCCACCGAACGAGCCGGGCGTCCCGCCGACGCGCCGAGCCGACGGCGCTGCTACCTATAACGTCCTTCGCGCCCCGGCAGTGAAGGGGGAACCGGCGCCCCGGTGGGGAGAGCGGCACGTGCGCGCGGGGGCGACGAGCCGAGACGAGCGGCTGGTTCGTCGACCGCTCGGTCAGTCGCCGCGGGCCACCCACTCCCGTGGGGCTTGGCGCGTCGCCGAGCGAGCCTCCGATGCGGGCGGGCGGCGCGCAGGGTGTCCTCGGCCCGCGGCGCGCCTCCTCCTCAGACCGAGAGGAGGTCGCGAGCCCCGGTGTCGCTCGAGGGGTGTCGCAGCTTCGACATCGCCCGCGCCTCGATCTGGCGGATGCGCTCGCGGGTCAGGTTGAAGTGCTCGCCGACCTCCTCGAGGGTGCGCGGCTCGCCGCGATCGAGCCCGAAGCGCAGGCGGAGGATCTCCCGCTCGCGCTCGTCGAGCGGTGCGAGGAGGCGGTTGATCTCGATCGGCAGCAGGGCGGTCGCCGCCATCTCGAAGGGCGACTCGGCCGAGCGGTCCTCGACGACGTCCCCAAGCTCAGCGTCCCCGTCCTCGCGCAGCGGCTCGGAGAGCGAGAGCGGTTCGGCACGGAAGCGCAGCGCCTCGATGAGCTTGTCCTCGGGGAGCTCCACCTCGGCGCCGAGCTCGGCGAGCGTGGCCGGGCGGCCCAGCTTCAGCTCCAGGCGGGCCTGCGCCTTCTGCACGCGAGCCAGGGTGTCGCCCGCGTGCACGGGGAGCCGGATCGTCCGGCCCGTGTTGGCGATGCCCCGGGTGATCGCCTGGCGGATCCACCAGGTGGCGTAGGTCGAGAACTTGAAGCCCTTGCGCCAGTCGAACTTCTCGACGGCGTGCATCAGGCCGAGGTTGCCCTCCTGGATGAGGTCGAGGAGCGGCAAGCCGGATGCCTGGTACTTCTTGGCGATGGAGACGACGAGGCGGAGGTTCGACTGGACGAAGGTGCGCTGCGCCTCGTCCCCCTGGCGGATCAGCCGCTTGAGCTCCCGCCGTCGCGCCGGGGTGAGGTCCTTGCCCCCCTTCGCCAGCTCGGCCTCAGCCTCGGCGCGCGCCTCGATCGCCTGCGCGAGACGGACCTCGTCGTCCTTCGTCAAGAGCGGGTACTGACCGATGTCGGTTAGGTACAGGCGAACGAGGTCTTCCTCGTCCCTCTCGACTCGCTCCTTCGCCAACCCTGCGGCCTCCGTGCTCTGCTTGCCACGCGCTACGCCGACCTGGAGCTGCCGCGCCTCGAGGGTGGTACGCGACGGCTACGCCCCCGGGCGGACGTCTGAGGGGTCCTGTGGAACTCCCCGATCAGTGTAACGACGGCGTCAAGGGTCGGACCGAGGACCGGGACCTGCCGGCGGAGCCGCCAGCGCGCCGTCCACCGCCGGGCGCGAGCCGGCCACATCGCCGGGACGCAGCGGCCCGAAGGGCCCCCCGACGCTCGCCACCAGGCGCCCGAGCCGCTGCGCTACCGGCAGGCCCGGACGGGGGGCGCCGAGGGCGCGTCCGTCCGCGAGCACGGCCTCGAGGTCGGCGACGGCTCGGCGCAGCGCGCGCACGAGGCCGCCGTCGCTGGCTGGGGCAGCCGCGGCGAGGCGCGCGCCGTAGGCGTCGAGCATCGCCGGGTAGAGCGCGTCGAGGAGCATCGGGAGCAGGTCGTCCTCGGCAGCCGACCCGAGCAGCGCGAGCGCCTCGTCGACCTCGGGGCCCGGCGAACGGGTGCACTCGCCGACGCCGGGGAGGCCGGCCGAGACGGGCAGCTGCCGCTCGAACAGCTCCGCCCGCCAGGCGTGCGCGCGGCTCGCCGCGGAGAGGTAGACGGCGAGAGCGGCCCGCTCGCAGCGGGCCGACCGCTCGCCGAGGACGGCGAAGGCGGCGAGCTCGACGTAGCGGTAGCGGCCGAGGAGATCGGCGGACTCGAGCAGCGTGAGCGGGAAGGTCACGGGCCCGTCCTCGCGAAGCGGGGCGGTGCGGCCGCGCGGAAGCGGTTCGTGATCGGCATGCGACGATCCTTGCCGAAGCCGCGGCTCGTCACCCGGGGACCGGGTGGCGCCTGGCGGCGCTTGTACTCGGCGCGGTCGACGAGGTCGAGGACGCGGCGCACGACCGCCTCCTCGAAGCCGGCCTCGACGAGCTCGCCGACGCCGAGGCCGCGCTCGACGTAGCCCTCGAGGATCGGGTCGAGCACCTCGTAGGGCGGGAGCGAGTCGACGTCGCGCTGGCCCGGCCGCAGCTCGGCGGTCGGTGCCTTCTCGAGGATCGCCTTCGGGATGAGGAAGGTGCCAGCGAGCTCGTTGCGGTAGGTGGCGAGCTCGTAGACGAGCGTCTTCGGGACGTCGCGGATCACGGCGAAGCCGCCGGCGGTATCGCCGTAGAGCGTCGAGTACCCGACGGCGGTCTCGCTCTTGTTGCCCGTCGTGAGCACGAGCCACCCGAACTTGTTCGACAACGCCATGAGGAGCGTGCCGCGGATGCGAGCCTGGAGGTTCTCCTCGGCGATGTCGGGCGGGAGGCCGGCGAAGCTCGGCGCGAGCAGGCCGAGCATCGCCTCGTGGGCCGCCTCGATCGGGATCGTGCGCAGGTCGATCCCGAGGTTCGACGCGAGCTCGGCGGCGTCGGTGAGCGAGCCGGGCGAGGAGAAGCGCGACGGCATGGACACCGCGTGGACGCGCCTCGGGCCGAGGGCGTCGGCGGCGATCGTCGCGACGAGCGCCGAGTCGATGCCGCCCGACAGGCCGACGACGACGTCGCCGAAGCCGTTCTTCTCGACGTAGTCGCGCGTCGCGAGGCGCAGCGCTGCGTACACCGCCTCGACCCGGCCGGAAGGTGCCGCCCGAGGCGCCGGGACGGACGCGCGCTCGCCCGGCGCGGCCTCGCTCACGACGACGAGCGGCAGCTCGAGCTCGGGGCGCTCGACGAGGGAGATCGCTGGACGCGGGCGCCGGAAGGCGGGAACCTCGAGCTCGGCGAAGAAGACGCCCTCGGCGAACTGCGGCACGCTCGCGACGAGCGCGCCGTCCTCGTCGAAGACCATCGATCCGCCGTCGAACACGAGCTCGTCCTGGCCCCCGACGAGGTTGACGTAGACGAGGACGCACCCCGAGTCCCGGGCACGAGTCGCCAGCATCGGCTCGCGCTCGGCGAGGGCGCCGGCCCGGTAGGGGGAGGCGTTCACGCTCACGACAACCTCCGCGCCGGCCGCGGCCAGGCGCGCGACGGGTCCCTCGGGGTGCCAGGCGTCCTCGCAGATCGTCACGCCGACGCGCACGCCCGCGACCGAGAACAGCGGGCTGTCGCCCCCTGCCGGAAGGAACCAGCGCCGCTCGTCGAACACGCCGTAGTTCGGCAGGAGCTTCTTGTAGCACACCCCGTGAACCTTGCCGTTCGCGCACACGGCTGCGGCGTTGTGCAGGCCGCGCCCGACGTGGACGTAGCCGACCACGGCCGCGCAGCGGCGGGTGCTCGCCGCCACCTCCTCGAGGGCGCGCACCTGCGCCGCGAGGAACGCCGGCTCGAGCAGCAGGTCCTCGGGCGGGTAGCCGGTGACGGCGAGCTCGGGGAACACGGCGAGGTCGGCCCCGGCCCGCTCTGCCTCCTCGAGCGCCGCGACGATCCGCCGGACGTTGCCCTCGAGGTCGCCGACGGCGGTGTCGATCTGGCAGAGGGCGCTGAGCAGCCGTGCCACCGCCTCATGGTAGCGACGGGTCGGGCCGCGGCGCCCCGGCCGGTCTGCGAGACTGGCGGGGAGACGACGGCCCCCCTGGCACCGCCCGGAGGCACGATGCAGAGCCAGCGCGACTACGTCCTGCGCACGGTCGAAGAGCGCGGCGTGCGCTTCATCCAGCTGTGGTTCACCGACGTGCTCGGGATCCCGAAGACCTTCTCGATCACCCCTGCCGAGCTGGAGGACGCCCTCGACGAGGGGATGACCTTCGACGGCTCCGCGATCGACGGCTTCAGCCGGGTCCAGGAAAGCGACGTGATCGCCCACCCGGACCCGACGACCTTCCAGATCCTGCCGTTTCGCGCCGGCCAGGACTCGACGATCGCCCGGGTGTTCTGCGACATCTCGGACCTCGACGGTCGGCCGTTCAACGGCTGCCCCCGGGGGGTCCTGCGGCGCCAGCTCGAGCTGGCCCACGCGCGCGGCTTCAGCTGCTTCGCCGCCCCCGAGCTCGAGTACTTCTACTTCGCCGGACCGAGCGCCGACGGTCCGCCCCGTCCGCTCGACTCGGGGACCTACTTCGAGCTCACGGTGGCGGACCTCGCGACCGACCTGCGCAAGAAGACCGTCCTCACCCTGGAGGAGATGGGCATCCCCGTCGAGTACGCCCAGCACGAGGACGC
>DATGLP010000002.1 GCA_035294085.1 Acidimicrobiales bacterium
CGGTCTCCTCCTCGTCCCAGACGCTGTCGGGCTTCACGTCCTTCACCGCCGGCGGCACCTACGCCGTCGCCTTCACGACGAGCGACACGACGAGCGCCACCTTCACCGGCAACGCGCAGGCCGGCACGACGATCACCCTCAGCGGCTCCGGGTCCCTCGTCCTCTCGGGCCTCGGGAGCGGGACGTTCGGCGCGACCACCTTCAGCGCCATCGGGGGGATCAGCGGGTCCGCCACGGTGACCGTCACCCTGGACTTCGCGTCGTCGCTCTCGTTCTCGGGGACGACCGGGACCCTCACGGCGGGCTCGGGGAACGAGACGCTGTCGGGCTTCACGTCCTTCACCGCCGGCGGCACCTACGCCGTCGCGTTCGCGACGGACGGCTCGGCGGCCACCTTCACGGGGAACGACACCGGGGCGACGACGAACTCCACGCTGGCGGTGAGCGGGTCGTTCCCGCTCGTGCTGAGCGGGATCGGGTCGGGCAGCTACGGCTCGACGAGCTTCTCGGCCATCAAGGGGACGATCAGCGGCCCGAGCGCGGTCGACGTCGAGCTCCCGGCGTCCGGCACGGTGTCGCTCACCGTGACCTCGGGCTCGGTGAGCTTCGCCGTGGGCTCGGCGAGCCAGGCCCTGTCCGGGTTCACCGTCTTCACCGCCGAGGCCTCGGGCACGACCTTCACCTCCGACGCGACGGCGGGCTACACCTTCAACGGCGCGGCGGGGGGGACGACCCTCAGCTACGCCGGGATCCCGAGCGGAGGCAGCGCGCTCACGGCCTGCCTCTCGACCGGGACCGTCTACTTCGGCTCCGCGACCTGCGGCAGCCCGGCCGCCCACGACACCTTCACCGCGATCTCGAAGCTCGTCGGCGGCGGCGGGACGAACAGCGTCGTCCTGCCGACCGGCTCGGGGACCCTCACGGTCACGGTGACCTCGAGCGGCGTGGGGGTGAACGGGATCCTCCTCGTCGGCTTCCCCTCGCTCGTCGCGCCGGCGACGGGGACGACGAACTTCGTGACCGACGGCAGCGCCCCGTACAGCTTCACGGGCAACTCGACGACGACGACCCTGACCGTGAGCGGCACGCCGAGCGGGACCGTGGCGATCAACCCGGATGGCAGCGGCTCGATCACGATCGGGTCGGTCGTCTCGACCTTCGCCTCGATCCCGTCGCTCACCGGCAGCTCGGGGCTCGCGGTCAGCCTGCCGACCCCGCCGAGCGGCTCGACGCTCCAGGTCGTCGTCTCCGGCACGACGGTCTCGGTCTCGACGGCCCTCGGCCTCTCGCTGCACGGCTTCACGACCTTCACGGCCGCGACCACCTCGACGCCCGGGCTCACGACGGCCTTCGTCGCCGATGCGACGCCCGGCTACAGCTTCAACGGCGCGCCGAGCGGGGCGATGGCGACGACGCTCAGCTTCGGCGGCATCCCGAGCGGCGGCGCGGGGATCTGCGCCGAGCTCGGGTCCGGTGCCGTGTACTTCGGTGCGACGTGCTCGGGCGCCCACGACAGCTTCTCGGCGATCACCACCATCACCGGGAGCCCGAACCCCGACACCTTCGTGGTCGCGGCCGGCAACTGGACGCTCGCCGGCGGGGGCGGCGACGACACGGTCGACTTCTCTGCAGCACCGAACCCGCTCACCGTGAACGTCGACGCCGGTACGGTGAGCGGCGGCTTCAGCGGCGCCACGTCCTACACGGTGACGCTCTCGGGGATCGCGAGCGTGATCGGCAGCGCGACGGCTCCCAACACGCTCTACGGGAGCGCGACGCTCCCGGGCGTGCTCGTCGGCGGCGCCGCGAACGACACCTTCTACCTGCGCGGCGGCCCGACGGTCGTGAACGGGGGCGGCGGCTCGAACACCGTCAACCTGTCCGAGACGACCTCGGCCGTGTGGCTCGACCTCACCGATCCCTCCTTCCAGTACACGGGGGGGGCGGGGGAGGTGCTCGTCGAGCCCGGGACCGTGCAGAACGTGGTCGGCTCGCCCTTCGGGAGTACGATCCTCGGCGCGACAGGCAGCGGTACGATCACCGGCGAGGCGACCCAGCCGGGGTCGAGCGACCTGCTCAGCGCGGGGAGCGGGAGCTACGTCCTCGACGACGCGGCGAGCACCCAGCCCGCGACGCTCGTCGCGGGCAGCGGTACGGTGACGATGGACGGCGGCCTCGGCGCGACCACCTACGTCCCGGGCTCCGGCAGCCTCACGATCGTCACCCAGAGCGGGCCCGCCGTGAGCGGCACCCTGTCGTTCGCCGGCGCTCCCGCGGGCGTCGAGGTCAACCTCTCCTCGACGCCGATGCAGGGATCCGTCGAGGGCATCAGCTACGACGTCCCCGCCCAGTACGCGTCGGGCGGCTGGGGGGCCGCGGTCTCCCTGAGCGGCATCTCGAGCGTGATCGGCACCGCCTTCGACGACGTGCTCATCGGCACGAACGGGGCCACCTTGGACGGCGGCGCAGGCAGCGACCTGCTCATCGCGAACGGCACCGGGGTCACCGTGAAGAGCGAGGGGTCCGCCGTCATCGTGACGGGGTCGGGCTCCAACAGCGTCATCTGCAGCCCCGGCTCGGACTGCACCGTCGACTACTCCGGGATGGGCCCCGGCCTCGGCTCGGACGGCAGCCAGTACGGGGTCGCGGTGAACCTCGGACCGCCCGGCTCCCCGGCGCCCTCGGGCTACCCGACCCTCACGGGCGGCCTCGCCCTCAAGTGCGGCGCCTGGAGTCCGCCAGGGGTGACGACCACCTGCAGCGGGTCGTGGACGGGCACGGACACGCTCGTCGGGGTGTCGCGCGTCGTCGGCACGACATCGAACGACGTCCTCGTCGCCGGGGCGGCCGACCAGACCCTCGTCGGCGGCGGCGGCGCCGACCTCCTCGTCACGAGCGCCGCCGGCTACGACACCCTCGAGGCCGGCGGCTCCTACCAGACGACGTTCAAGGCCGAGCAGGGAACGCACAACACCCTCGTCGGCCAGGATGCGGCGCAGAACTTCTTCCTCGCGCAGCTCTCGAACGGCCAGCCCGCCGACGACACCATCGTCGGCGGCAACAGCCCGAGCGACGTCGCCTACGTCGACCCGAGCGACACCCTCTCGGATATGAATTCGGGCGCCAAGATCTACTACGCCAGTGGCTAGCCGAGCCCGCCCGCGGCGGCCCTCGCGGAAAGGCAGCGCACGATGAGCTCCGTCGTCGTCGTCCTGAAGAACCCCACCCTCGAGGTGGACCCGGGGGGGACGAGCACCTTGGAGCTCACGGTGCACAACGTCTCGACGATCGTCGAGCAGTACGACGTGAGCGTCGTCGGGGACGCCGCGGAGTGGGCGAGCGTGGAGCCGGCGTCTCTGTCGCTCTTCCCGAACACCCAGCAGGACGTCACGGTGACCTTCCGGCCGCCGCGCGAGTGGCACGTCGAGCCGGGCGAGTTCCCCTTCGGCGTCAAGGTCCAGCCGGCGAACGACCCCGAGGGCTCGGTCGTCGAGGAGGGCGTCCTCACGATCGCCAGCTACCGCAAGCTCGCGGCGGAGCTCATCCCCTCGGTCACGATGGGCAAGCGCAAGGGCAAGCTCGGCGTCGCCATCGACAGCTGGAGCAACGTCGCGGTCCCCGCGGCCGTGCGAGGGCGCGACCCGTCCGACACCCTCGTGATCCACGTGCGGCCCCGCAAGCTCGTCCTGCAGCCGGGCACGACGACCTTCGCGAAGTTGAAGATCGTCCCGCGCCGGCGCTACCTGCGCGGGCCGCAGAAGCAGTCGCGCTTCAAGGTGGCGGTCGAGCCCGAGGGCGCCGACCCGATCCTGCTCGACGCGACGCTCATCCAGGAGCCGCTCCTCCCGAAGGGCTCCCTCGCCGGCCTCGCCGTCGTGGCGCTCCTGCTCGCCTGGTTCCTCGTCATCAGGCCGACGGTGAAGAACGCCGCCGTGTCCGCCGTCCAGCCCCAGCTGGCGAGCCAGCAGCGCCAGCAGCAGAAGGTCCAGGCACAGCTCGCCACGACGGCGAAGAAGGTGAACCAGGTCCAGTCCAAGGTGAACAAGGTGGCGACGACGACGACGCAGAACGCCTCGGCGGCCGCGGCCGCGGCGGCGGCCGCCGCTGCGGCCGCGGTGAGCGCCACGACCACGACGACGCTCCCGGCGAGCTCGACGACCACCACCGCGCCGGCCTCGACGACGACGAGCTCGACGACGACCACGACCACCACGACGACGCTGCCACCGGGAGCCAACGCGGCGCAGCTCACGCCGGGCCCGTACTCGAACGCGATCGAGGTCGTCGCCGCGCCGGGGAAGGTCCAGCAGGGAACGTTCGTCGTGCCGCAGGGCAACGCGCTCGACCTCACCGACATCATCATCGAGAACCTGACGCAGGTGGACGGCAGCACGGTGCAGGTCGGCCTCGAGCTCCCCGGTCAGACGGCGCCGAAGTACTTCTTCGAGATGTCGCTGACGCAGCTCACCTCGGAGGACTTCTCGCTCAAGACGCCCCTCGTGCTGCAGCAGGGCTACACCTTCGTCATCACGGTGAGCTGTGCGGGGGGCGGGACGAGCGCGTGCGCCGCCAACGTCTACTTCGACGGGACGGCCCAGATCACAGGCGCCGGTGCGAGCTGAGGCGCGGGCCGCGCCATGACCGCACCGGAGGCCGTGCGCGACCTCGTCGCCACGGCCGAGGACCGCTGGCGGTCGGTGCGCGCCGCGGGGCGCTTCTGGCAGGACCGGCAGGCGACGCGCCGCGCCCTCGCCAGGCGCCGCACGCGCCTCGGGGTCCAGCCCCGGGGCCTACCGGCGCGCGAGGTCTCCTCGACGCCGCTCGGCGAGCGGGCGACCGCCTGGCGGCTCTGGCGGGGCGGGGCGGTGCTCGTGCGGGCCGAGTACGAGCTCGGCGCCGAGACCGTCACCGTCGTCGGCCAGGGGCCGCGCTGGTGGCGGTGGTCGCCTCGCCTCGGCGCGACGAGCGGCGGCGGTGCGGGCGCGCCGGTCGGCCTCGTCCTCGGCCCGCCGTCCGTCCTCGTCGACGGCCGCCGCCTCCTCGACGCGCTCGAGCTCGCCTCGGTGGAGGAGGCCGTCGTCGCCGGTCGCCCCGCCTACGCGGTGCGCGCCGTGCCGAGGGCGGGCGGCGGTCGTGCCCGTCTCGCGCTGCGCGAGGCGGGCATGGGGGCCGACGAGTACCTCGTCGCCGTCGACGCCGAGCGGGGCGTGATCCTCGCCGTCACGGCGCTCCTGGACGGGGAGGCGTTCCAGGCGTGCACGACGGACGCCGTCACGTTCGACGAGGAGCTGGCCGCCGAGCTCTTCGCACCGGCGGCCGCGCCGGACCAGCACTTCGTCGCCGGGGGGAACCTCGTGCGCCGCCTCAGCCCGGCGGACCTCGCCGAGCGGGTCGGGTTCGCGGTGCTCGTGCCCGTCCCGAGCCCGAGCCCCTCGCCGCCGCACGTCGCCCTCTTCGACGCCGACGCTCGCACAGGCACCCCGACGCACGCGGTCCTCACCTACGCGATCGCCGATCCGGCGGTCGGGCGCGGGCAGCTTCGCATCCTGCTCGCGGGCAGCGAGCCGCCGCGATCGGCGCGCGACCGCTGGCGCGAGGTCGCTCCGGGCATCGAGGGCTGCGAGGAGCGATCGGGCCGCCTGGCGCGCGCCAAGGTACGCGCCAGGCTCGCCTCGACCTTCGTCGAGCTGTCCTCGAGCGTCCTCGGCATCGATCGCCTCGTCGAGGTCGCCCGCTCCCTCGCCGTCGTGCGGCCGGGCGGGCGTGCGTCCGGCTGAGGGCGGTCGGCCGGGCCCGAGGACCGGCTACTCGACGAGGATCTCGAACTGACCGGGGTCCTCGATCGTGATGACGCCGCCCCAGTCGCACAGGCAGATCGACAGGTCGTCGAGCGCGGGCAGCCCGCCGATCATGACGGTGTCCGCCCCGGGGAACCACGGGTCGGTCACGACCGGCACGCACGGCATGGGGGTGAAGACCCCGAGCTTCGCGGCGGTGGCGGCTGCGACCTCGGGGTTCGACTCGCTCATGCACATCCCGAAGGGCTCGATGTTGAGCAGCGGGATCGAGTCCTCGATGTTGGCGGCCGGCGTCGGGCAGAGCACCCCGCTGTCGGGCAGGACGTCGAGCACCGACGGCGCCATGCCGAAGGTACAGGTCAAGATCGCGCCCGCACAGACCTGGAAGCCCACCGCTCCTCCTCTCCCGCCATGCTAGGGCGCGCCGCGGCCTCGCGGAAGGGCCCGCGCCTCACGCCTCGCGGCGGCCGCCCGGACGGCGGCGCGCCGACGCGGCGAGGGCCGGGGGCACGTACCCGGCGTCGGCCGGGTTGAGGTTCGTCCCCGGCGGCACGACCTCGTCGATGCGGTCGAGGAGCGCGTCGTCGAGTTCGACGCTCGCGCTGGCGAGCTGGTCCTCGAGCTGTTCCATCGTGCGCGGGCCGAGGATGACCGAGGTCACGGCCGGGTGGGCGCGCGCGAAGGCGAGGGCGAGGTGGACGAGCGACAGGCCCGCCTCGGCCGCGAGCGCCGCGAGGCGGTCCACGGCCTCGAACTTGGCCCGGTTGCCGGGGACCGACGGGTCGAAGCGCGACGGGAGCCGCCTCGCGCGCCCGACGGTGAAGTCGATGTCCTCCGGGCGGCGGTAGCGGCCGGAGAGCCAGCTGCCGTTGAGCGGGCCCCACGTGATGACACCCATCCCGTAGCGGGCGCAGGTGGGCAGCACCTCCGCCTCGATCCCGCGCACGAGGAGGGAGTAGGGCGGCTGCTCGCAGCGGAAGCGCTCGAAGCCGTGGCGCTCGGCCGCCCACTGCGCCTCGACGATCGCCGAGGGCGGGAAGCACGACGAGCCGATGGCGCGCACCTTGCCCGCGTGGACGAGGTCGGAGAGGGCCGAGAGGGTCTCCTCGATCGCGGTCGCCGGGTCGGGGCGGTGGATCTGGTAGAGGTCGATGTAGTCGGTGCGCAGCCGCCGGAGGCTGGCCTCCACGGCGCGCACGATCCAGCGCCGGGAGTTGCCCCGCTCGTTCACGTCGTCGCCCATCGCGCCGTGTACCTTCGTGGCGAGGACCACCGCGTCGCGCCGGCCGGCGAGCGCCTTGCCGACGATCTCCTCGGACTCGCCGCGCCCGTAGACGTCGGCGGTGTCGACGAAGTTGATCCCGGCGTCGAGCGCGGCGTGGACGATGCGGACGGACTCGCCGTGGTCGGCGTTGCCCCAGGCACCGAGCATCATCGTGCCGAGGCAGTACGAGGAGACGTGGATGCCCGTCCGGCCGAGCGGCTCGTAGCGCACGGGCGCATGGTAGTGGGGCGACCTCGACCGCAGCTGCCGACCTCTCCACGAGCGTCCGGTGCTCGGTACCATGTCGGCCGTGCACAGCGGGGGAGTGCCCCGGCGGCGCGCCACGCCGTGAGCGCGGAGGTACTCCACCTCTCGAGCGTGGTCGGCAGCCCGCTCCTCGGCCCCTCGGGCGACCGGATCGGGCGGGTCGAGGACCTCATCGTGCGGGTGCGCGGCGGCGCGCACCCGCCGATCACCGGGCTCGTCGCGAGCGTGGGCGGCCGGCGCCTGTACGTGCCGATCTCGCTCGTCTCGCGCATCGGCCCGAGCGGCGTGGAGCTCGAGGGCGAGACGCTCAACCTCCGCCGCTTCGAGCGCCGCCCGGGCGAGCTTCTGCTCGCGCGCGACCTCTCGGCGCGCCACCTCATCAACCTGGTCGGGCCCCGCCTCATCCGGGCCAACGAGATCGAGCTCGCGTGCGTCAACGGCGCCTGGGAGGTCGTCGGCGTCGATCCGAGCGGCCGGGGCGTCCTGCGCCGCCTCCTCGGCCGCCGGCTGGCCCGGCGCATCGGCCCGAAGTCGCTCGTCGACTGGGCGAGCATCGAGCCCTTCGTCGCGCACGTGCCGAGCGCGCGCACCCGCATCCCCTACCGCAAGCTCGCACGCCTGCGCCCCGCGCAGATCGCCGACCTCGTCGAGGCGGCGTCGCACGAGGAGGGCGAGGAGATCATCGAGGCGGTCGGCCAGGACCGCGAGCTCGAGGCGGACGTGTTCGAGGAGCTCGACCCCGAGCACCAGCGCGAGTTCCTCAGCTCCCGCTCCGACGCCGAGGCGGCTCGCCTGCTGGCCCGCATGGCGCCCGACGACGCGGCCGACCTCATCGCGGACCTCGACCAGGAGCGCCGCCTGCCGCTGCTCGAGGCGCTGCCCGCCCCCCAGCAGGCGAAGGTCCGCGCGCTGCTCAGCTACAACCCGGAGACCGCCGGCGGCCTCATGAGCCCGGACTTCCTCCTGCTCCCCGAGTCGACGACCGTCGCCGCCGCGCTCGACGCACTGCGGGCGAGCCCGATCGCGCCCGAGGCGCTCGGCACGGTCTACGCCGCGGACGAAGGCGGGCACCTCGCCGGCACGGCCTCGGCCGTGCGCCTGCTCAAGGCGCCGCCGGGCGCGACCCTCGCCGAGGTCGCCGAGCGCGACCCGATCACGGTGCGCGCCGACGCCGACCTGCACGCGATCGTGCGCAAGATGGCCGACTTCAACCTCTCCTCGGTCCCCGTCGTCGACGAGGCGGGCTCCATGCTCGGCGTGGTGACGGTCGACGACGTCCTCGAGCTCCTGCTGCCGACGGGCTGGCGGCGGGACTTCGGGATGAGCGCGCCGGAGGAGTGACCCGCCAGCCGTCCGACGCCCTGCAGCTCGCGACCGCTCGCGCCTAGAATCGCCTCGCAAGCAGCCGCACCTCGTTCGGTGAGGCGGCTCGTCGGACAGAGGCCACTGACCCCACCTGTCGAGAGACACTCCGGGTCAGGCCAGGCCGCCCCGGCCGAAGGGGTGGCCCGAAGTGGCTGGCCCTCACGGGCTTACGCCGGCGGGCGCCAAAGCTCTGACGAGAGGGGTGCGTCGTGGGCTTCCGCGACGGGTCCGGCGCCCACCGGGCTCCACCCCCCTCGAGGTGAGGCTGGAGGCTGGGCCGTCGAGGGAGCAACCCTGAGCACCGACCATCGACCGTCTGACCAACGAAGGGCGCCGCCCAGGGCGGAGGCCGACTCGCGCAGCTGACCCGGGCCGACCTCCCCGCGGGCGCGCCGCACCACGCGAAGAGCGTCCGAGCCGAAGGGAGGTCGTCGCCACATGGCCGAGCACGCCAGCGCGAGCCAGCGCGCGCCCGGCGTCTCCGACGCCCCCCCAGCCGGCGACATCACGGGCGCCCTCGGCACCATCCGCCTCGCGGAGGCCTCGGCGAGCCGTGGCTGGGTCGCCAAGGTGCTCACGCTCCTCGCCGTCATGGGGCCGGGCCTCATCGTCATGGTCGGGGACAACGACGCCGGGGGGGTCTCGACCTACGCCCAGGCCGGCCAGAACTTCGGTCTCAGCCTGCTGTGGACGCTGCCGCTGCTCGTGCCCGTGCTCGTCGTCAACCAGGAGATGGTGGTCCGCCTCGGCGCCGTGACGGGCGTCGGCCACGCGCGCCTCATCTCGGAGCGCTTCGGCCGGCTGTGGGGCCTCTTCTCGGTCGTCGACCTGTTCGTCCTCAACTTCCTCACCATCGTCACCGAGTTCATCGGCGTCAGCCTGGCGCTGCGCTACTTCGGCGTCACGCCCTACGTCTCGGTCCCCCTCGCCGCCGCCGCGCTCGTCGCCATGACCGCCGGCGGGAGCTTCCGCCGCTGGGAGCGCTTCATGCTCGTCTTCGTCCTCGCCAACTTCCTCGTCGTCCCGCTCGCGGTCCTCAGCCGTCCCCACGTCGTGCCGGTGCTGCGCGACCTGTTCGTGCCCGGGGTGGAGGGGGGCCTCACCTCGACGTCGGTGCTGCTCATCATCGCCATCGTCGGCACGACGGTGGCCCCCTGGCAGCTGTTCTTCCAGCAGTCGAACATCGTCGACAAGCGCATCATCCCGCGCTTCATCAACTACGAGCGCACCGACACGGTCATCGGCTCCCTCGTGACCGTCGTCGCCGCCTGCCTCCTCGTCGTGACGACCGCCTTCGCCTTCCACGGCACCCCGCTGGCCGGGCGCTACACCGACGCCGGGGGCGTCGCGCGCGGCCTCGCCCGCTACCTCGGGCACGGCGCGGGCGCGCTCTTCGCCGTCGTGCTCCTCAACGCCTCGATCATCGGCGCCGCCTCGGTCACGCTCGCCACGTCGTACGCGTTCGGCGACATCTCCGGCCTCAGCCACTCGCTGCACCGGCGCTTCGGCGAGGCGAAGCCCTTCTACGCCAGCTTCTCCGGCCTCGTCGTCGTGGCGGCCGGGATCGTGCTCATCCCCCACGCGCCCCTCGGCGTGATCACGACGGCCGTGCAGGCGCTCGCCGGCGTGCTGCTGCCGAGCGCCACGATCTTCTTGCTGCTGTTGTGCAACGACCCTGCGGTCCTCGGACCCTGGGTCAACCGCCCGTGGCTGAACGTGCTGTCGGGGCTGATCGTCTCGGTGCTGCTCGGGCTCTCTCTCATCCTCACGGCGACGACCGTCTTCCCCGGCCTGCGGCTCTCGGCGATCTTCGCCGTGCTGGCCGCCGTGCTCGTCGGCGGGGCCGCAGTGTCCGTCGTCGCCGCCGCGCGCCTCGGCGCCCGGCCGCGCCCCGAGCTCACCAGGGCGCAGCGCGAGGCGTGGCGCATGCCGCCGCTCGCCCTGCTCGAGCCGCCGCGCTGGACGCGCGGCCGCAGGGCGACGATGTACGTGCTGCGGGCCTACCTCGGACTCGCGGTCGCCCTCCTCGTCGTGAAGGCCGTGCAGCTCGGCCTGGGCCACCGCTGAGCGGGCGCCGTGCGCGAGACCGGCGAGGGCGCGCCACGCCCGCTGCGCGTCGCCCTGCTCAGCTACCGGGGCAACCCGCACTGCGGCGGCCAGGGCGTCTACGTGCGCCACCTGAGCCGCGAGCTCGCCGCGCTCGGCCACGCCGTGACCGTCTTCGCCGGCCAGCCCTACCCGGTCCTCGACCCGGGCGTGCGCCTCGTCAAGGTCCCGAGCCTCGACCTGTACCGAGAGGAGGACCCCTTCCGGATCCCGCGCGCCCGCGAGATCGCGTCGCCCGTCGACCTGCTCGAGGTGGCGACGATGTGCACCGGCGGCTTCCCGGAACCGAGGACCTTCTCGCTGCGCGTCGCGCCGCTGCTCCTCGCGCGCCGTGGCGAGCTCGACGTCGTGCACGACAACCAGAGCCTGGGGACCGGCCTGCTCCGGGTGCTCGCAGGCGGCCTGCCGGTCGTGGCGTCGGTCCACCACCCCGTCACCGTCGACCTCGCGCTCGAGCTCGCCGAGGCGCCGAGCCGGGCGCGGCGCCGGTCGCTGCGCCGCTGGTACCGGTTCGCGCGCATGCAGGCGCGCGTCGCGCGCGCCCTGCCCCGTCTCCTCACCGTCTCCCGGTCCTCGGCGCGCGACGTCGCCGCCGAGATGGGCGTCGACCCCGGCCGCATCGCGGTGGTCCCCGTCGGCGTCGACGACGCCACCTTCCGCCCCTACCCGCAGGTCGCGCGCGTCCCGGGGCGCATCATGACGACGGCGAGCTCGGACGTGGCCCTGAAGGGGCTCGCCTACCTCCTCGAGGCCCTGGCGAAGCTGCGCACCGAGCACGAGCAGGCGCACCTCGTCGTGATCGGCCGCCTGCGCGAGCAGAGCCGGGCGCGCGAGGTGCTCGGCCGCTTCGGGCTCGAGCGGGCCGTGACCTTCGTGAGCGGCGAGGCGGACGAGCAGATCGCCCGCCGGTACGCGACGGCGAGCTGCGCCGTGGTGCCGTCGCTGTACGAGGGCTTCTCCCTGCCCGCCATCGAGGCGATGGCGACCGGCACCCCCCTCGTCGCGACGACGGGGGGAGCGCTGCCCGAGGTCGTGGGCGAGGACGGGGACGCGGCGCTCCTCGTGCCGCCGGCCGACGCGTCCGCCCTCGCCGAGGCGATCGGCCGGCTGCTCGGCGACGCGCGCCTCGCGAGGCGTCTCGCCGAGCGCGCGCGCCGGCGCGTCCTCGACCGCTTCACCTGGGCGGCGACGGCGACGCGCACCGCCGAGGAGTACCGGCGGGTCCTCGAGGGAGGCGGGCGGTGCTGACGATCGACCTCGCCCTGGCGCGCATCGGGCCGGGTCAGCGCGTCCTCGACCTCGGCTGCGGCGGTGGGCGGCACGCCTTCGCCTGCGCCCGGGCTGGCGCGACGGTCGTCGCCCTCGACGCCGCGCCGGGCGAGCTGCGCGCGGTGGCGGCGACGCTCGCGGCGATGGGCGACGCCGGCGAGCTGCCCGAGGGCGCGCTCGGGCTCGTCGTCGCCGGCGACGCCGCCGCGCTCCCGTTCCCCGACGACGCCTTCGACCGGGTCATCGCCGCCGAGGTCCTCGAGCACCTCGCACGCGACGACGCCGCGCTCGCCGAGCTCGCACGGGTGACGCGGCCCGGGGGGCTCGTCGCGCTGAGCGTGCCGCGGGCCTGGCCCGAGCGCGTCAACTGGGCGCTGTCGCAGGAGTACCACTCGGTCCCCGGCGGGCACGTGCGCATCTACCGGCGCGCCGCGCTCGAGGAGCAGTGCCGGCGCGCCGGGCTCGAGCCTCGCCGTCGCCACTACGCGCACGGCCTCCACTCGCCGTACTGGTGGCTGCGCTGCGCCGTCGGGGTCGGTCGCGAGGACCATCCCCTCGTCGCCGCCTACCACCGGCTCCTCGTGTGGGACATCGTCCGGCGCCCGGCGCTCACGCGCCTGCTCGGGCGGGTGCTCGACCCGCTCATCGGCAAGAGCCTCGTCCTCTACCTCGAGAAGCGGCCATGAGCGTCGCCGGCGAGCCGCTCGCGAGGCCGCCGTCGCCGTGGGGCGAGAGCGCGCGCTCGATCGCCGCCGTGCAGTGCGACAGCGGGATGATCCCTCGACGCGCCGCGGGCGAGGGCGATCCCTGGAACCACGTCGAGGCGGCGATGGCGCTCGCCGCCTTCGGCGAGCTCGACGCCGCGGGCCGCGCCTACGAGTGGCTCGCGCGCGTCCAGCGCCCCGACGGCGCCTTCCACGCCTCCTACCGCCCGGACGGGAGCGTCGCGGACGAGCGCCTCGACACGAACCAGACGGCCTACGTCGCCGCCGGCGCCCTCCACTTCCTCCTGTCGAGCGGCGACGTCGCCTTCGCCAGGCAGCTCCTCGCCGTCGTCGACCGCGCGCTCGGCTTCGTGCTCGCGCACCAGTGGCCCGGCGGGCAGGTCGCCTGGTCGGTCGAGCCAGGTGGTCGGGAGGGGACCTTCGCGCTCCTCGCCGCCTCCTGCTCGATCCACGCCAGCCTGCGCGCCGCGGCGCGCCTCGCGCGCCTCGTCGGCGCCCGCCGCCCGCGCCTCGCCGCGGCGGCGGGCGCGCTCGGCGAGGCGATCGCGTGGCGAGAGCCCTCCTTCGCCGACCGCTCCGTGTACGCGATGGACTGGTACTACCCGGTGCTCGGCGGCGTCCTGGCGGGGGCCCCGGCTCGGCGCCGCCTGGCCGCTCGCCGCAGCACGTTCGTCCTCGAGGGGGCGGGGGTGCGCTGCCGGCGCGACCGCCGCTGGGTGACGACGGCCGAGACCGCCGAGTGCGCCCTCGCCTACCTGCGGGCCGGCTGCGCCGAGGAGGCGGCGGCCCTCCTGCGCACGACCGAGGACAAGCGCCTTCGCGACGGCTCCTACCTCACGGGCCTCGTCCTGCCGGAGCGCTCGAGCTTCCCGGCCGGCGAGGCGTCCACCTACTCGACCGCGGCGGTGCTGCTCGCCGCCGACGCGCTCGCCGGCGGCGAGGCGACGCGAGCCGTGTTCAGCGTCGACCCTCGGGCGCGACCCGCTGCAGGACTCGCAGGCTGGCCCGGCTGAGCGCCGGTACCTCGACGAAGGCGCCGCTCGCGCGGGCGTGCTCGAAGCACTCGTAGGGCGGGCGGCCCCCGGCCGCGGGGTCCTCGAAGACGTCGTGGAAGGCGAGGAAGCCGCCGGGCGCGACGTGCGGCGCCCAGCCGCGGTAGTCGGCCCAGGCCGGCTCGCTCCCGTGGCCGCCGTCGATGAAGGCGAGGCTGAGCGGCGTCGACCAGTTCGCCGCGACGAGGGAGGACTCGCCGACGACGCCGACGACGAGGTCCTCGGCGCCCGCCTCGGTGACGGCGCGCCGCCACGCCGGCAGCGAGTCCATGCGGCCGGTCGCCGGGTCGACGAGCGAGGGGTCGTGGGCCTCCCACCCGGCCTGCATCTCCTCCGAGCCGCGGTGGTGGTCGACGCTGAAGCACACGAGCGGCGGCGAGGCGTCGGCGGCAGCGAGCGCCGCGGCGAGCACGAGCGTCGAACGCCCGCAGTAGGCGCCGACCTCGAGGAGCGGTCCGAGCCGGCTGAGCGCGGCGCGCCGGGCGACGGCGAAGAGGGCGTCGGCCTCGTCCTCGGGCAGGAAGCCCGCCGTGCGGCGCGAGGCGGCGAGGAGTGCTCGCGCGCGCTCAGGCAGCACGCAGCGCGCTCCAGACGCCGAAGCCGAGCAGGACGAGGCCGGAGAGCTTGCGGAGGGCCTCGAGCGGCACGACCCGCACGAGACTGCGCCCCGTCGCGACGCCGAGGCCGCTCACGAGCACGAAGGCGACCGCCGCCCCGACGAAGACGCTGAGGGCGTCGGCGGAGCGGGCCGCCAGGTTGGCGATCACGACCTGGGTGAGGTCGCCGAGCTCGGCGAGCACGACGAGCGCGAAGGTGGACAGGGCGACCCGCGGCCAGGGCGCCTCGCCCGGCGTCCGGGCGCCGGCGCGCACGACGCGCACCTCGCCCTGCTCGGCGATCTGCGCCCCCGCGCGCTCGGCCGAGCGCTCCGGGACGAGGAGGAGGTAGGCCGCGCCGGCGAGGAAGGCGGCGGCGACGACCGCCTCGACGACCCGCTGGGGGGCGAGCGCGAGGGCGCGTCCCGCGACGACGGCGAGGGCGGCCTGGACGAGGAGCCCGGCCGCCGTGCCGCCCCAGACCGGCAGCGGACGGTGGCGCGACGAGAGGATGACCGCCGAGATGAAGGTCTTGTCGGGGAGCTCGGCCGGGATGACGATCGCGAAGGTCGTCGCGGCGAGGCCGAGGTTCACCCCTCAGCCCCGCTTGGCGAGGACCTCGCCGAGGCGCTCGCCGAGGGCGAGCCCGAGCCGCCGGTGCACCGCGAGGCGCTCGAGGCTCTGGGTGACGAGGCGCCGCCGGCCTCCTGCCACGTGGCCCTCGACGAAGGCGCGCACCGCGTCGAAGTCGGGCGCCCCCTCGCCGGCGAGGCCGGTGATCCCCTCGAGCATCCGGTGGATGGAGTTCTCCGGGAAGCGCGCCGCGAGCTCGTCGAAGCGGGCGGTGACGAACTCGTAGGTCGCCGGCCCGACGTGGCGGTTCGCCAGCATGGCGCCGAGGAGGTAGGGGGCGTTCTGCGAGCGGATCTCGCGCAGCGCCATCTCGTGCACCGCCGCCGCGAGCGCCGGGTCGCGAAGCGACCCGAGGCTCATGAGGTGGCGCTGCTCGTCGATCGGGTCGCGCGGCGCGCGGTAGCGGGCGACGATCGCCGAGAAGGCGGCCTCGTCCGCGTGCGCGGCGACGACCGACAGGATCGCCGCCGCGAGGTCGGCGTCGTAGGGGCGCGCGCCGGACTGGTCGGCGGCGAAGGCCTCCCGGGCGCGCGCCACGACGAGGCCGTCCTCGCCGATCGTGCCGAGGGCGCCGATGAGGCTGGCGCGCAGCACGGGGGTCTGCTCGTCCTCGTCGGCCGCCCGCTCCCAGGTCAGCCGCTCGAGGCGCGGGCCGAGCAGGCGCCGGGTGTAGGCGGCGAGCGCGGGGCGGTCCGCCGGCCGGGCGACGACGTCGAGCGTGCGCAGCGCGCCGAGCACGACCGACCAGACGTGGGGGTCCTGCTCGTTGCCGAGGCGCTCGACGACGTCGAGGAACTCCTCGAGCTCGGCGAGGCGGGCGAGGACCGTCGCCCAGGCGTCCGACACGATCGTGTAGCGCTCCAGCGCCTCGAGGCCCTCGATCTCGCTCAGCAGCGCGCTGCGCAGGTCGGCGTCGTAGGCGACGCGGTAGAAGCCGCTGCCGCCGGCGTTCACGACGACGGGCGCGGCGACGCCCTCGAGGCGAGCGCCCTGGGGGCCGAGCACCGTCCTGCGCTCGCCCGAAGGCCCGGTGGCGATCACCGGGACGAGCCAGTCGCGGCCGATGGCGCTCTCGCCCTCGGGGGCCTCGCCGGCCGGCAGGTAGGCGAAGGGTCGCTGGGCGAGCTCGACGGCCTCCTGGCCGCCCTCGCCGATCGCGGCCCGGGCGCTCACGAGCGGGTAGCCGCCCTGGAGGATCCACGACTCCATGAGGGCCCGGATCGGCACGTCGCCGGCCTCCGCCTCGATCGCGTCCCACAGGTCGCCCGTCTCGGCGTTCGAGAGGCGGTGGGCGGCGAGGTAGCGGCGCACCCCGTCGCGAAACGCCGTGCCGCCGAGGAAGCGCTCGACCATCCACAGCACCGCGGCGCCCTTCTCGTAGGTGAGGACGTCGAACATCGCGGCGGCCTCGTCGGGGTGGCGCACCGGGTACTCGATCGGGCGCGTCGAGTGCAGGCCGTCGACGCCGAGCGCCTCGGCCTTCGCCCGGGCGAAGCTCGTGAAGCAGCGCCACTGCGGGCGGTAGTCGTCCTGGCACAGCAACGCCATGAAGGTGGCGAACGCCTCGTTCAGCCAGATCCCGTTCCACCAGCGCATCGTGACGAGGTCGCCGAACCACATGTGGGCGATCTCGTGCTCGACGACCTCGGCGAGGCGCTCGAGCTCGACCTGGGAGGTGTTCGCCGGGTCGGCGAGCAGGATCGCCTCACGGAAGGTGACGCAGCCGAGGTTCTCCATCGCGCCGGCCGCGAAGTCCGGCAGCGCGACGAGGTCGAGCTTGTCGCCGGGGTAGGGCTGCGCGAAGTAGTCGGTGAAGAAGCCGAGGGCGTGGCGCGCGACGTCGAGGGCGGTCGCGCACAGGTGCTCCCTGCCCGGTCGGTGGACGACGCGCAGCGCGACGCCGGCGGCGTCGACGGGCTCGGTGGCGACGAGCGGGCCGACGACGAAGGCGACGAGGTAGGTCGACATCGGGATCGTGTCCTTGAAGCGGACGCGCCGGCCGCCGCCCGGGAGCGGCTCGCTCGCGACCTCCGGGCCGTTCGACACGGCGAGCATCCCCGGCGGCTCGTCGAGGGTGACCGAGAAGACCGCCTTGCGGTCCGGCTCGTCGAAGCAGGGGAAGGCCTTGCGGGCCTTCGTCTCCTCGAACTGGGTGGTGGCGATGACGCGCTCGTTGCCGTCCTCGTCGACGTAGGTGCTGCGGTAGAAGCCCTCGAGCCGGTCGTTCAGGACGCCGGAGAACCGGCACGAGAGGCGGTAGCGGCCCGGCGCGAGCACCGCAGGGGCGACGAAGGTCACCCGCTGGGCCGCCGCGTCGGCCTCGAGGTCGCAGGGCACGCCGGGCTCGGCGCCTGCCTCCTCGGCGATGCGCGCGTCGGCGATCGCCAGGCCGTCGGCGTGGAGCACGACGCGACGGGTCGGCGCGAGCACCTCGAGCTCGATCGTCTCCTCGCCCGAGAAGGTCGCGGCGGCGAGGTCGGGGGACAGGTGCAGCACGTAGCGGCGCGGCGCCACGTCGTAGGGGAGGCGGTAGGCGCCGTCGGGGGAGTCGTCCTGGGTCATTGCAGGCAGGCTAGTTCGGGGGCCCGAGCCCGGTAGCCTGCGGGGCGTGACGCGCCCGCCGCCCGCCGCCCGCCGGCGCCTCGACCTCCTCGCGATCGGGATCGCCCTCATGGACCACCTCGCCTTCGCCGGCCACGAGGCGCTCTCGGCGCTCGGCCTGCGGCACGGCACGACGACGCTCGTCGACGTCGCGACGACCGAGCGCATCGCCCAGGCGCTCGCGCCGGTGCGGCAGGTCTCGGGGGGCTCGGAGGCGAACGTCGCCGTCGGCGTCGCCTCCCTCGGCGGCCGGCCGGCCTTCGTCGGGGCCGTCGCCGACGACCCGCTCGGGAAGGCCTACGCGGCGGACCTCGAGGCCGCCGGCGTGCGCGCCCTCCTCCAGGTGCACCCCGCCGGGGCCGACCCGGAGGCGGCGACCGGCCGCTGCCACGTCATCGTGACCCCCGACGCCGAGCGCACCATGGCGACGGCGCTCGGCGCGGCGGCCCGGCTCGACCGGGGTGCCTGCCCGCCCGGGCTCGTCGGCACCGCCGGCTGCGTCTTCCTCGATGCCTACGTCCTCGACCTCCGAGACGGCGGGGTGCTCGTCGAGCGGGTGCTCGAGGAGGCCGCCGTCGCCGGGACGACGGTCGCCTTCGGCCTCGCCGACCCGCTCGCCGTCGAGCGCCACCGAGCGGCCGTCGAGGCGCTCGTGGCCGGGCCGGTCGAGGTCCTCTTCGCGAACGAGGCCGAGGCGCTCGCGCTCACCGGGGCGCCGAGCCTCGAGGCGGCTGCCGAGGCGCTGCGACGCCCGGGCCTCGTCGCCTTCCTCACCCGCGGTGCGAGCGGCGCCCTCGTCGTGACCGCGGCGCGCGTCGTGGCCGTGCCCGCCGCGCGCGCGGAGCGCGTCGTCGACGCGACGGGCGCCGGCGACCTGTTCGCCGCCGGGGCGCTCTTCGGCCTCGCCCGCGGCGCCGACCCGGCGCGTGCCGCGCGCCTCGGGGCCTCGTGCGCGGCGGAGGTCGTCGCCCACCTCGGGGGGCGCCCGGAGACCGCGCTCGCCCAGCTCGCGCGCCGGGCGGGCCTCAGTCGCTGATGCCGGAGTCCTCGGCGGGCAGGAACGGCAGGTCGAGGTCGGCCAGGCGCACGAGCCCCGAGGCGATGAAGCGCGCCAGCGGGGCCACGACGCCGTCGAGGCGCTCGGGGTCCTCGAGGACGGCCTCCTCGAGGCGGTAGCTGCCCTGGTAGGAGACCTCGATCGCCGCGGCCGAGCCGCCGTCGGCGTCGAAGGCCTGCTCGATCGTCGGGCCGGTGCGCTCGAGCGGCTCGCCGCCGATCTCGGGGAGCGTGCCGCCGAGCGCGTCGAGGACGACGGCGGGGTCGGGGGCCGTGACGAGGCGCTGGAGCCGCAGCACCACCTCGACGAGCAGCTCGGGACCCTCGCCGATCGGCTCGCCGATCGACCACGAGCGGTACGTGCTCTGGCTCCAGGTCGGCCACTCGAGGCTGATCTCGGCGCGCACCCTGGGCGGGTCCTGCTCGCCGGGGAGGCTGTAGGACGTCTCGAAGGTGACGTCGCCGAGGAACACGTCGACCTGGAAGCGCTCCTCCACCGCCTGCTGCTCGAGGAGCGCCCCCTCGAGCGCCTCGCGCAGCGCGGCGATGACGTCGAGCAGGATGTGGTCGATCATGGCGAGGCGAGGCTAATGGCGTTCGGCGCCCCCCGTCACCGAGGCCGCCAGGTGGACGGTGCCGGCGGCTCCAACCCGTGGCTGTCGCGGCGCGTCCTCGCCTACGCCCACCAGGGCGGTGCGCGCGAGGCGCCCGCCTCGACGCTCGCAGCGATCGAGCGGGCGCTGCGCTCGGGGGCCCACGGCATCGAGCTCGACGTGCACGCCAGCGCCGACGGCGTGCTCGTCGCCTGCCACGACGCGACGCTCGAGGCGACGACGAACGGGCGCGGCGCCATCGCGGCGCACAGCTTCGAGGAGCTCGCGCGCCTCGACAACGCCTACAACTTCGTTCCCGGTCTCGGGGCGCGCCCGGGGCTGGCCGAGGACGCCTACCCCCTGCGCCACCGGGCGCCCGCCGAGCGCACGCTGGGCGTCGCTCGGATCGACGAGGTCCTCGCGAGCTTCCCCGAGGCGTTCTTCAACCTCGACATCAAGCAGACGGCGCCGGCGGTCCGGCCCTACGAGGCGGCCCTCGCCCGCCTGCTCGCCCGCTGCGGGCGCGCCGAGCGGGTCATCGTCGCCTCCTTCCACGGCGCCGCGCTCGAGGCCTTCGCGCGCGAGGCGCCCGGCGTCGCGCTGGCCGCGCCGCCCGGCGCGGTGCGCGCCTTCAAGGCCGCCGTCGAGGCCGGACGCTCCCCGGCGCCGGCCGTCGCGCGCTACGCGGCCTTGCAGGTGCCGACGCGCTTCGCCGGGGTGGAGGTCGTCGACGGCGCCTTCGTGGAGGCGGCGCATCGCTGCGGCGTCGCCGTCCACGTGTGGACGGTGGACGACGAGGCGGAGATGCGCCGGCTCGTCGGCCTCGGCGTCGACGGCATCATGTCGGACGTGCCGAGCCGCCTCGTCGCCGTGCTCGGCGAGCTCGGCGTCGCCTGGCGCGCGCCGCGCCGGTGAGGCGGCGGCCCGGGCTCAGCCGCGGCCGCAGTTCGGCTTCTTGCCGTGGTTCGCGCTCTTCTTCTTCGACGTCTTGCGCTTGGAGGTTCTCTTCGACACGAGCCCGAGACGATAGCCGACGCGAGGCGCCGTGCCCACGGCGCTACCGTGGCCGAAGGCTCGTCGGGGCGCTCGGCCGGAGGTGGCGATGGCGTGGCTGCTGCGCAGCGGTCAGGTGCTGGCGAGCGTCGAGCTCGCCAGTTCGCCGCTCGAGCGGGCGCGAGGCTTCATCGGCCGGGCCGACGCGCGCTGCGCCGTGCTGCTCCGGCCGTCGCGCACGGCGCACACCCTCGGGGTGCGCGTCCCCCTCGACGTCGCCTTCCTCGACGAGCACCTCGTCGTGCTCGCGACGGTGCGCATGGCGCCCTTCCGCCTGGGCCTCCCGCGCCGAGGAGCCGCGGCGGTCCTCGAGGTGCCGGCCGGCGCCTTCGAGCGCTGGGGGCTCGTCCCGGGCGACCGCCTCGAGGTGCGGGGGTGACGAGGCCGCGAGCGCCCGCCGGTCGGCTCGTCGTCGTGGCGACGCCGATCGGGAACCTCGAGGACCTCTCGCCGCGGGCCGAGAAGGCGCTGCGCGGCGCGGACCTCATCTGCTGCGAGGACACCCGCCGCACCGGTCGCCTGCTCGAGCGCGCCGGCATCGCCGGGCGCCGGCTCCTCTCGCTGCACGCCCACAACGAGGCGGGGCGCACCTCGGCCGTGCTGGGCGAACTCGCCGCGGGGGCGACGGTCGCGCTCGTGTCGGACGCGGGCACCCCGCTCGTGTGCGACCCCGGCGAGCGCCTCGTCGCCGCGGCGATCGCCGCGGGCCTGCCGGTCGTCGCCGTCCCCGGCCCCTCGGCGCTCCTCGCGGCGCTCGTCGCGTCCGGCTTCTCGGCGGTGCCGTTCGCCTTCGAGGGCTTCCTGCCGCGGCGCGGCCCGGCGCGCCGGGCGCGCCTCGCCGAGATCGCCGCCGCTAGGCGCACGACGGTGCTCTACGAGGCGCCCCAGCGCCTGCGGGCCACGCTCGCCGACCTCGCCGAGGCGTGCGGGCCGGACCGGCGCGTCGCGATCTGCCGGGAGCTGACGAAGCTGCACGAGGAGGTCCGCCGCTCGAGCCTCGCCGAGGCCGCCGCCGAGGCCGCCGCGAGCGAGGCGCGCGGCGAGCACGTCCTCGTCCTCGAGCCGGCCGCCGCGCCCGTGGCGGCGGACGCGCTGGCGCTTCGCGACGCGCTCGCCCGCCTGCGCGAGGCGGGCCTCGCCCGCCGCGACGCGGTGGCCGCCGCGGCAGCGCTCCTCGGCGTCGCCCACCGAGACGCGTACGCCGCGGCGCTCGAGCTGGAGGCGGCGGCGGCTTCGGGCGTCTCGCCAGGGGGGACGCCCGAAGCCGGCCACTACGCTGGAGGGCCGTGGCGGGGCGCTACTTCCAGACGACGCCGATCTACTACGTGAACGATCGGCCCCACCTCGGGACCGCCTACACGATGGTCGTCGCGGACGCCCTCGCGCGCTGGCACCGCCTCGTGGGCGACGAGGTCTTCTTCCTCACCGGTACCGACGAGCACGGGCTGAAGATCGCCCGTGCCGCGGCCGAGCAGGGGCTCGACCCCTCGACCTGGGTCGATCGCACGAGCCAGCTCTTCCGCGAGGCCTGGGACCGGCTCGGCATCTCGAACGACGACTTCATCCGCACGACCGAGGCTCGCCACGCGCTCGCGGTGCAGCGCTTCCTGCAGGCGATCTACGACAACGGCCACATCTACAAGGGCGAGTACGCCGGCTGGTACTGCGTCTCGTGCGAGGCGTACTACGCGCCCGACGAGCTCGCCGAGGCCCGGACTTGCCCGGTGCACCTGCGGCCGGTCGAGTGGCTCGTCGAGGAGAACTACTTCTTCGCGCTGTCGCGCTTCGCCGACGCCCTCGTCGCCTACTACGAGGACCACCCCGGCGCCGTCGTGCCCGAGGCGCGGCGCAACGAGGCGCTCGGGCTCATCCGCCAGGGCCTCGAGGACATCTCGATCACGCGCACCTCCTTCGACTGGGGGGTGCGCGTCCCGTGGGACCCCGACCACGTCGTCTACGTCTGGTGCGACGCACTCGTGAACTACGTCACGGCCATCGGGTACGGCACGGATGCGCAGCGCTTCGCCGCCTGGTGGCCGGCCGTGTGCCACCTCATCGGCAAGGACATCGTTCGCTTCCACTGCGTGTGGTGGCCGGCGATGTGCATGGCGGCGGGCATCGATCCGCCGGGACGCATCGTGGCGCACGGGTGGCTCCTCGTCGGCGGCGAGAAGATGTCGAAGTCGCGGGCCAACCAGGTGGACCCGCTCGAGCTGGCCGACGACGTGGGCGTCGACCCGCTCCGCTACCACCTGCTGCGCGACGTCGCCCTCGGTGCCGACGGCGACTTCACCTACGAGGGCCTCCTCGCCCGCTACAACGCGGACCTCGCCAACAACCTGGGCAACCTCGTCCAGCGCGTCGCGACCGTCGTGGGCTCCCGGTGCGAGGGTATCGGCCCCGCGCCGCGCCCCGCGGGCCCCGGCCATCGCCTGGCCGCCGTCGCTGCCGAGGTCGTCGCCGAGGCGCGCGCCGCGTGGGACCGCTTCGCCCCGAGCGAGGCGCTCGCCGCCGCGTTCCGGCTCGTCCACGAGACGAACGCAGAGCTCGAGGCCGCGGAACCGTGGAAGCTGCCTCCCGGGCCGGCCGCGAGCGCCGCGCTCGGCGACGCGCTCGAGGCGCTGCGCATCGTCGCACTGCTCGTCTCGCCCGCCATGCCGGGCGCGGCGAGGGAGCTGTGGCGGCGCATCGGCCTCGAGGGGGCGCCCGACGAGCCCGGGCGCGCCGCCGCGGAGGGGGGCGAGCTCGAGTGGGGCCGCTACCCGCCGGGCCGCCCGGTCACGAAGGCCGCCCCGCTCTTCCCCCGTCGCCAGCTCGCCCCCGTGCTGGAGGGCTCGTGAGTCGTCCCGGGACGCTGCCGCGCTGGGTCGACAGCCACTGCCACATCCAGGACGGCTACCTCGAGGACCCGGCGGGGCCGGGTCCGGTCCTCGAGCGGGCGGCGGCGGCCGGGGTCGGTGGCCTCGTGTGCGTCGGCACCGATCCGGCGGCGTCGCGTGCCGCCCTCGCGCTGGCCCGCGAGCGAGGCGCCGGGCGACCGGCGATCTGGGCGACGGCCGGGCTCCACCCGCACGAGGCGGCGGCCGGGGTGGACGAGACGCTCTCGCTGCTCGAGGAGGCCAAAGGTGGCGCCCCGGGCCTCGTCGCGGTCGGCGAGTGCGGCCTCGACTTCCACTACGACCGCTCGCCCCGCCCGCAGCAGCTCGAGGCGTTCGCCGCGCAGATCCGCTGCGCCCGGCGCCTCGACCTCGCCCTCGTCGTGCACACGCGCTCGGCCTTCGAGGAGACGGCGGCGCTGCTGGCGACCGAGGGCCTGCCCGAGCGGACGGTCATCCACTGCTTCACGGGCGGCCCCGACGAGGCTCGCCGCTTCCTCGACCTCGGCTGCTACCTCTCCTTCAGCGGGATCGTGACCTTCAAGGGAGTCGACGAGGTGCGCGAGGCGGCCCGCCGCTGCCCGACCGACCGCCTCCTCGTCGAGACGGACTCGCCCTTCCTCGCCCCCGCGCCGCGGCGCGGGCAGCGCAACGAGCCCGCCCTCGTCGCGCTGGTCGGCGAGGCGGTCGCCGAGCTGCGCGGCGTGCCGGCCGCCGCGCTCGCCGAGGCGACGAGCGAGAACGCGGCGCGGGCCTTCCGCCTCGAGCTCTGAGTGCCGTCGCTCGCGACCTCCCGGCGCCTCGGGCGTGCCGAGGTCCTGCGCCTGCTCGACGACGCCGGCGTCGTCCCCTCCAAGGCGCTCGGCCAGCACTTCGTCGTCGACCCGAACACCGTCGAGCGCGTCGTCCGCCTGGCGGGCGTCGGGCCGGGCGAGCACGTGCTCGAGGTCGGCCCCGGCCTCGGCTCGCTCACCCTGGCGCTCGCCGGCACCGGGGCCGCCGTGACCGCCGTCGAGATCGACGAGCGGCTCGTGGCGTTGGCGCGCCGGGTGCTCCCCGACAGCGTCCGGCTCGTGCACGCCGACGCGCTCGCGATCGACTGGGGACCGCTCGTCGCCGATGCCGGGGCGGCCGGCTGCTCCCTCGTCGCGAACCTGCCGTACGGCGTGGCGACGCCCCTCGTCCTCGGCCTCCTCGAGCGCACGCCGGCCGTGCGGCGCATGCTCGTCATGGTCCAGCGGGAGGTCGCCGAGCGCCTCGCCGCGCCGCCGGGCGGGCGCGGCTGCGGCGCGCCGAGCGTGCGCGTCGCGTACTTCGCGAGGGCGCGCGTCGTCGGCCGGGTGGGCCCCGACGTCTTCTTCCCCCGTCCGCGCGTCGAGTCCGCCCTCCTCGAGGTCGAGCGGCGGGCCGCCCCGGCCGTGGACCCGGCGCTCGCCTCCTACGAGGAGATCGCCGCGCTCGTGCGCGCCGGGTTCGCCGGCCGCCGGAAGATGCTGCGGCGCTCGCTCGCCGGCATCGTGGCGCCCGAGGCCTTCGGCGCCGCGGGCGTCGACCCGACGGCGCGCGCCGAGGAGCTCGACGTCGCCGCCTGGGGCAAGCTAGCGGCATGCGCCCGCTCGGCCACGAGCTCGCCCACGCCAAGCTGACGCGCACGCTGCGAGTCGTCGGCCGGCGTCCCGACGGCTACCACCTCCTCGAGAGCGAGATGGTGTCGCTCGACCTCGCCGACGAGCTCGACCTGCTCGAGGGCGACGGCCTCGAGGTCGTCGACGCGCTCGCGTGGTCCGGCACGGGCCCGCTGCCGACGCTGGCGGTTCCGGCCGGGCGCTCGAACCTCGTCGCGCGCGCGCTCGAGCTCGTCGGCCGGCGCGCCTTCGTCCGGCTCACGAAGCGCATCCCGCCGGGCGCCGGCCTCGGGGGTGGCTCGTCGGACGCGGCAGCCGTGCTGCGCTGGGCGGGCGTCGTCGACCCGGGCGTCGCCGCCCGGCTCGGCGCGGACGTCCCCTTCTGCCTGCGAGGCGGGCGCGCGCTCGTGCGGGGGATCGGGGAGGTCGTGGAGCCGCTCGAGCCGATCGAGGCGTGCTTCCTGCTCCTCGTACCGGACCGTCCGGCACCGACGCCAGCCGTCTACGCCGCCTTCGACCTCGTCGGCCCCACGCCGGGCGCGACGAACGACCTCGAGGCCGCGGCGCTCGCCGTCGAGCCGTCCCTGGCACGGGCGCGCGCGCTGCTCGAGGAGGTGACGGGGCACCGCGCCGCGCTCGCTGGCAGCGGCTCGACGTGGTACGTCGAGTGCCCCGACGGCGCTCGCGACGCCGAGCGCTGGGCGAGCGAGCTGCGCGACGCGCTCGCCGGCGAGCGCCGGCGCGGCGCGGTCGTGGTCGCGACGGCGGTGGGACCGGCCTGAGGCGACGCGGCGCCGGGCGCTACTTCGCGCGGCGCTGCCAGCGCGTGCGCTTCAGCATCTTCTTGTGCTTCTTCTTGCGCATGCGCTTGCGGCGCTTCTTGATGAGCGATCCCATGGCGCCCGAGAGGCTAGCTGATGGCGGCCCGGTCAGGTCCAGCCGACCTCAGCGGTAGGCGAAGGCGGCGGCGTGCCCGGGTGGGCTCGTCCCGCCCCTCGCGCGCACCGCGACCCGCACGCGCCCGGCGCCCGGCGGCGTGACGACGGCGAGGCGCGTCGGCGACAGCAGGCGCACGCCCGTGGCGGGTCGATCGCCGAAGTAGACGGCGACGACGCCGTCGAAGTCCTGGCCGACCACGACGACGCGCGTGCCGCCCGCCCCGGGACCGGCGGCGGGGACGACCCGGCGCACCTGCGGGACGGCGAGGTAGCGGAAGACGTCGTCGCGCGTCGGCCGGCTCGTGCCGGCCGGGTCCGTGACCGTGACGTGGACGCTGCCGCGCCCGGCGGGCACGGTCGCGACGAGCCTCGTCGGGGACAGGACGGAGAAGGAGCGGGCGACGGCCGCCCCGAAGTGGACGGCGGTCACGCCGTAGAAGCGCGAGCCCGTCACGACGACGCGTGCCCCGCCCCTCGAGCGGGCCGTCGTCGGGGACACCTTCGAGACGAGCGGGCGCGGCAGGCTCGCGCTCGTCGCGGCGAGGAGGTTCCCCGCGCACAGCTGGGCGACCAGGCCGCCGTCCGCGCCGTTCCCAGCGATCGGCGTGCCGAGCCCGCTCGCCAGGTCGTAGCCGGGGCCCGCCTCGTAGCGGCCGCCGTTGGCGCCGGTGAGGTCGTTCGTCCCCGAGGTGACGTCGGTGAAGGCGAGCGAGGACCACGCGCCGCCGGCGATCTTGTAGAGGGCGGGGTTGGCGAAGCCGACCGGCCGGCCGGCGCAGGCGCTCGAGGCGTCGGCGAGCGCGAAGAGCGCGGCGACGGTCGGCGCGGCCGCGCTCGTGCCGCCGAGCGGCGTCCAGCCGTCGCCGCTGCACAGGAGGTCGCCCATCGTGCAGTAGATGGCGTAGGGGGCGCCGGCGTCCGCCGAGACGTCGGGCACCTCCCGGCACAGGCCGCTCGCCGCGTGGCAGGGATCGGCCGTCGAGCTCGGCCCGACGACCCCGAGGGACGGCGGGGCGTCGGCCTGGTAGGCGGGCATCGCCCAGTGCGCGGACAGCCCGCCGCCGCTCGCGCCCTCGTCCGAGGCGCCCGTGGCGCCGGTGTTCCACACGGTCTCGCTGCGCGGCGAGAGCACGAGGGTCGTGCCCCCCACCCCGGTGACGTAGGGCTGGCTCGCCGGGTCGTCGACCGCCAGGGCCGCCCCGCCCGAGGCGTGCCGGCTCGCGCCGCAGTCGGACGACCCGTTGTCGCCCGAGGCGGCGACGACGGTCTCGCCCTGCAGTGCCGCCTGCTCGAAGAGGACGTTCTCGGCGTCGATCGCCCTCGACCCGACGTCCGCCTCGCACGCCCCCCACGACGTCGAGATCACCTGGGCCCGGTCGGCGGCGACGATCGCGGCGTAGGTGTCGTAGGCGGCCTGGTCGCTCACGACCCCGTTGTCGTTCGGCCCCTCGTAGACGAGGACGCGCCCCTCGGGGACGAGGCCGACGACGTCCTCGAGGTCGAGCTCGGTCTCCACCTCGCTCGAGAGGTCGTAGCTGCCGGGGCCGCCGTCGACGGGCACCGCGGTGACCGAGGGGACGACCGTCCCCCCGAAGCAGGCGGCGTAGGCGGCGAGGTCGCTCGGGGAGTAGGGCGCGAACTCGGCGAGCGCGACGGTCACCCCCGAGCCGAGGTCGCCGGCGCCGTACAGGCCGGTGAAGCCGTAGGCCGCGGCGATCTGGTCGGGTGTGTAGCCGGCCTGGCTGGCGTCGGGGGCGCAGCCGCTCGTGGGCACGGGCCCGACGGTGTCGTGCGGCGTGCGGCTCGCGGGCGGCAGCGGCGCCCGGCGCGGGGAGAGGCCGACGGGCACCTCGGCGGCCAGCCCGTCGAGGCCGAGGATGGCCTGGACGTCGGCACCGAGCTGGCGCGGCAGGCGCGGCGCGCGGCGTGGCGCGACGACGACGGCTCCCGACGCGAGCCGGTAGCGCTCGAGGGGGGTCGCGAGGGCTGCCGCCGCCGCGGCGGCGCTCGCCCGCACCTCGATCCCGAGGTGGTCCGCGTCCAGTCCCGTCGCCTCGAGGCCGAGGCGGCGCAGTCCCTGCTCGACGGCGGCCACCTCGGCCCTCCCGGGCGCGAAGCGGGCGGCGAACTCGCCGGGTCGCAGGAAGCGGCGGTAGGCGGGCGAGGCGGGATCGGTCACGGCGCGCACGAGCGCGGCGAGCTTCCGGCGGTGGCGGGGCGCGAGGACCACCTCGAAGGAGACCTCGGCGCTGCCCGCTGCCGGTCCGAGGAGGCGCGCCGAGCGCGGCACGAGCGGCGAGGGCCCGAGCCGCACGAAGGCCGGGGGCCCGGGGGGCGCGGCGCGCGCGACGCCAGCGGGGGCGAGCGGCGCGCAGGTCGCCGCGGCGAGGCCGGCGACGGCACGCCACGCCCGCCGGCGCGCCGGGCGTCTCGGCTCACGTCGGCGCTGCTCGGGGGCCACGTCACTCCTCCGTCGGTGATCGGGGGGCGCGCCAGCGCGCCGGTCGCCGCTCGAGGTCGCGGCCACTCCCGATCCGTCTCCGAGTCTACGAGGGATCGCCACCACTCGGGCCCGCCGGCGATCGCTCCGGCGCAGGCCGGCTCGGGCGGCTCGCACCGCTCGCTGGTCCCGCGGCCGCCACCGGCGTCGCCTCGGCTCTGCAGCCCTGGCCGGCGGCCGGGCAGGGACGGGGCACGACCCGCCTGGGGTGGGAGCGAGGCGCCGCTCCCTCGTGCGCGACGCGCCGCGGCCGGCCGCGGTCGCCCACCTCGACCTCGACGCCACCGCGGCGCTGTGGTTGACTCGCGGCAGGCCGGCGGCGGTGCGGCGGGGGCCCTCCGGGGTAGTTCAACTGGCAGAACGTCGGCCTTTGGAGCCGGATGTTGGAGGTTCGAGCCCTCCCCCCGGAACGGCCGTCGGCGGTCCGCTCCCGTCAGGAGATGCCGTCGTAGGTCGCGCCGAGGATGAGGTCGACCACGCCGGGGGGCAGCGACGCGTCCTCGACGACGCGCGTCGCGCCGAGCACGTGGCGGCTGACCGTCGCCGCGGCGGCCTGGATACCGGGCGGGTACTCGACGACGTTCTCGCGGTAGGCGAAGCTCGCCGCGTTCCCGGTCCCGTTGATGCGGAAGCCGACGCGCGCCAGCGCCGCCGCGGCGTCCGCGGCGGCGTGGCGCTCGCCCATGCCGTTGAGGACCTCGACGACGACGCTCGAGGGGGGGACGGTCACCTCCGGCACCGGAGCCGGCGCGGCGCTCGTCGTCGGCGCAGCCCCGGCAGCACTCGTCGTCGGGGCCGCTGTCGTGCTCGGCCCGCGCGTCGTCGTCGCCGTGCGCGGCCCGGAGCGGTTCGCGCCGCCCGACGGGGACCGGGCCGTGGGCCTCGGCGCGAGGGGGACCGGTCGTCGGGACCGCCGTGATGCCGCTGGCCGAGGCGCGGTCGTCGCCACGAGGTAGCCGAGGACGGCGAGGAGGACGGCGAGGACGGACGCCGACGCGGCGAGGACGGCGCGGCGGCTCGGCGAGCGCCGCCTGCGGTGGAGCGCCCGCCGCCGCTGCGTCGGGGCGCGCCGCGACGGCATGGGCCGAGGCTAGCCTCGCCGGCGCCCCGCGACGGCGTCTCCGAGGCGGCGCCCGGGCGGGAGCCGCCACCGCTCGGGCGGCGCGTCAGGTGCTGACGCGGAACTCGACGACATCCCCGTCGCGCAGCACGTAGTCGCGACCCTCGACGCGTGCGCGGCCCGCGGCGCGCGCGGCAGCGAGCGATCCGGCGGCCATCAGGTCGTCGAAGCTGACCACCTCGGCCTTGATGAAGCCGCGTTCGAAGTCGCTGTGGATGACCCCGGCGGCGCGCTGCGCGCTCTCGCCCGCCCGGATCGTCCAGGCACGCGCCTCCTTCGGTCCGGCGGTGAGGAAGGTCTGCAACCCGAGCAGCCGGAAACCGGCCTGCACGAGCTTGACGAGGCCGGACGCCGACTCGCCGTAGGCGGCGAGGAGCTCCGCCGCCTCGCGCCCCTCGAGCGCGGCGAGCTCTGCCTCGAGCTTGGCGCTCAGCACGACGGCCTCCGCTGGGGCGACGAGGCTCTCGAGCTCCTTGCGCCGCAGCGGGTCGCCGAGCGAGGACTCGTCGACGTTGAAGACGTAGACGAAGGGCTTCGCCGTGAGCAGGTGGAGGTCCTCGAGGAGGCCGGCGTCGACGGCACCGAGGGCCGAGGAGATGGTGCGCCCCGACTCGAGGATCGCGCGTGCGGCGCGCGTCGCCTCGAGCTGCGGGCCGAGCTGCGCCTTCGCGCGCGCCTCCTTCTCGAGGCGGGCGAGGCGGCGATCGACGGTCTCGAGGTCGGCGAGGACGAGCTCGAGGTTGACGGTCGCGATGTCCTCGGCGGGGTCGACCCGGCCTTCGACGTGGACGACGTCCGCGTCGTCGAAGGCGCGCACGACCTGGCAGATCGCGTCGACCTCGCGGATCGCGGCGAGGAAGCGGTTCCCGAGCCCCTCGCCCCTCGAGGCTCCGCGCACGAGGCCAGCGATGTCCACGAAGCGCACGGTGGCCGGGACGATCCGCTCGCTTCGGTAGAGGGCGGCGAGGCGCTCGAGGCGATCGTCGGGCAGGGCGACGACCCCGACGTTGGGGTCGATCGTGGCGAAGGGGTAGTTCGCGGCGAGCGCCTCGGCGCGGGTCAGCGCGTTGAACAGCGTGGACTTCCCGACGTTCGGGAGTCCGACGATGCCGATCGACAGGGCCACGCGCGCCTCCTTGGGGCTCTCGCCCAGCCTACGGCTGCTGCGCTCGCCGTCCCTCGGGGGACCGACCGGCGCTCGCCTCGCGCCGGCGGCGCTCGTCCTCGGCGGCCAGGCCGGCGAGGTAGGCGTTGTAGGCGGCGAGCTCGAGGTCGACGGGGTCGGGCGCACCGGCGGGGGCGTCGTCGTCGGCCGCCTCGGGCGGCGTGCCGTCCTCGTGCAGCAGCCGCCACCACATGAACAGCGCGTAGCACGCGAACAGCGGCCACTCGAACGTGTAGGCCCAGCTGAGGGAGTTCCCGCCGAGGGCGCGGTGCAGCTGCCAGTCGGTGAGCCAGGCGAAGGTCGGCAGGCACGCACCGAGCGCGACGTGCAGGCCGATCGCCCGCCTCGACAGCCACCGCGAGCGCACGCCGCCAGGGTACCGGCGGTGAGCGGCCACGTCGGGCTGCCGACGGCGAGCGGGCCGTGCCGACGCTAGCCTCGGGCGCGGTGCCAGCCTGGACGGAGCCGCAGGACGCGCCGGATGGGCGCGAGCCCGTCGGCGACGACCCGCTCGCCGACGCGAGGCGCATCGTCCACGAGCTCGAGGCCGAGCTGGACCGCATCGAGGCGGAACTCGCCAGCCTCGAGCGCGAGCAGGCCGTCTGCGAGGTCTGCGCCACGCCGCTCGACGCCACCGAGACCGCTGGCGTGAGCCGCTGCGAGCGCCACGCCGTGCCGCCGCCCGCTCGCTAGGCGCGCCCCGGCGACGCCTCAGGCCGCGGTGGCGTGTCCGGGGTGGGCGGGGCCGTTGTCGGGGCGCGCTGGCGGGCCCTCGGGCGCGCTCCCGGTCAGCTCGAGCGCGAGCTGCGCGGCCGTGCGCAGCCCGGGGTGCAGGCGCAGGGGGGCAGGCTCGCACGCCAGCAGGTACGAGGGCGGCTCGCCGCCCGCTCCTCTCGGTCGCCGGATCCGCATGGGGCCCCCCTTCGCTCACCCGTCCACCCAGAGCGAGCCACGGCGGCCGGGGGCGCCGGTAGGGCCGAAGGTCGCTCGCCGCGGGCGGGCGCCGGGTTGCCTCGCGCCGTACGGGTCAGGCAGAGGTCGAAGGGTCGCCACCGGCGCCGGCGGGCCCGGCGGTCCCGAGCCGCGGCCGCCGGCTGGCGTCGACGGGGCCGACCGGCGGCCGCGCCAGGTTGGGCTAGGCCTTCTTCGTCTCCCAGAAGATGCGGTCGATCTCGGCGATCTCGTCGAGCAGGCGGGTGCCCACCGCGACGTCGTTCGTCTTCTTCGCCTCGCCCGCGGACTTCGTCGCCTTCCAGAACAGCTCGTGGAGCTGGGGGTACCGCTCGAGGTGCTCCGGCTTGAAGTAGTCGGTCCACAGCACCCACAGGTGGTGCTTCACGAGCTCGGCGCGCTGCTCTTTGATCGTGACCGCCCGCTCCTTGAACACCGGGTCGTCCGAGGCGTGGTACTTCTCCATGATCGCCTTGACCGACTCCGCCTCGATCCTCGCCTGCGCGGGGTCGTAGACGCCGCAGGGCAGGTCGCAGTGGGCGTGCACGACGCTCGGGGTGCGCGCCCGGTCGAGCAGCTGCAGGAGGCGTGAGGTGAGATGCATGCGTCGACTCCTTCGATCGCAGGTACCTGAGCGTCGCCAGCGACGCGGCCGGACCGCCGGCGTCGGCGAACGGGTCAACATTACCGGTCCCCACCCCGCTCGCCTCGTGGCCGCGTCGCTGCTGGCCGGGATCGGCGCCACCGTGGCCTGGCTCGCCGGCCGGCGCGTCGAGGTGCGCGGCCCGAGCATGCTTCCGACGCTCGCGGACGGCGAGCGCCTCCTCGTGCGCCGCACGCGGCGCGTGCGCCCGGGGGACCTCGTCGTCGTGCGCGACCCCGACGACCCGGGACGTCTCCTCGTGAAGCGGCTGCTCGCCCGCGAGGGCTCGAGGCTGTGGCTCGGTGGCGACAACCCCCGCGCGAGCCGCGACAGCCGCGCCTTCGGGCCCGTCGGGCGAGACCTGCTCGTCGGCGTCGCCTGGTACCGGTACGCGCCGAGCTCGGCAGCGGGCCGGCTGGCGCGCCCGGCGCGCGAGCCGCGCGGCGAGCGAGCCCAAGGGCGGCGGGGGGCGCTCCCCGGTACGCTGTAGCGTCCCATGCGCAGGGTGGCGATGCTCTCCATGCACACGTCGCCGCTCGCCCAGCCCGGAACGGGCGACGGCGGCGGCATGAACGTCTACGTGCGCGAGCTCTCCTCGGCGCTCGCGCGAGCCGGCGTCACCTGCGACGTCTACACGCGCGCGACGGCGCCGGGACAGCCGGCGTCGGTGGCCGTCGAGCCGGGGCTCACGGTCCACCACCTCGTCGCCGGTCCGCCCGCCGAGGTGCCCAAGGGCCGTCTGCACACCCTCGTCGACGCCTTCGCGCAGGCGGTCGAGGCGGCGATGGAGACCGCGGCGGAGAGCGGTGGTCCCGCCGAGGTGATCCACGCCAACTACTGGCTGTCGGGCGTGGCGGGCCACGCGCTCAAGCACCGCCTCGGCCTCCCGCTCGTCTCCACCTTCCACACCCTCGACCGGGTGAAGGCGGAGGCGAGCCCGGAGGAGCTCGACCCCGAGGCGCCAGGCCGGCGGGCGAACGCCGAGGCAGCCGTGATCGAGTGCTCGGACGCCGTCCTCGCGTCGTGCACCGTCGAGGTGGACCAGCTCGTCGACCTCTACGGGGCCGACCCCGGGCGCGTCGAGGTGGTCGCGCCCGGCGTCGACCACGCCTTCTTCTCCCCGGGCGACAAGGCGCAGGCGCGCCGCGCCCTGCGACTCGAGGAGCGTGCGCCGATCCTCCTCTTCGTCGGCCGGATCCAGCCGCTCAAGGCGGCGGACGTGGCGCTGCGGGTCCTCGCGGCCCTCCGGGCGGGCGGCCTCGACGGCGCTCGTCTCGTCGTCGTCGGCGGGCCGAGCGGGCCGCGCGGCGAGGAGGAGTACGTGGCGCTGCGCGGGCTCGCCGTCGCGCTCGGCCTCGAGGCGGCGGTCTCCTTCGTCGCGCCCCAGCCCCACGAGCTCCTCTCCACCTACTACCGGGCGGCCGACTGCTGCATCGTGCCCAGCCGCTCGGAGTCGTTCGGGCTCGTCGCCCTCGAGGCGGCCGCCTGCGGCACGCCGGTCGTCGCCGCCGCCGTCGGCGGGCTCACGACGCTCGTCGAGCACGGCCGCACCGGGTACCTCGTCGAGCGGGGCGACGTCGCCGGCTTCAGCGCGGCGGTGGAGGCGGTCCTCAGCCGGCCGTCCCTCGCCGCCGCCCTCGGCGAGCGCGCGGCGCGTGTCGCCAGGCGCTACACGTGGCCGACGGCCGCGGCGCGCCTCGCCTCGCTCTACGAGGACCTCGCGGCGCGCACGCTCGTCGAGTGCGCCTGAGCGCCTAGCCTTCCCCGGCGTGCGGCGCGTCCTCGTGGTCGGTGGCGGTCGGATGGGCAGCGCGCTGCTCGGCGGCCTGCTCCGGGCGGGCTGGGCCGCGCCCGGCGAGTGCGCCGTGCTCGAGCGCCGGCCGGAGGCTCGTAGCGCCCTCGCGGCTCGCTTCGCCGGGGTCGCGGTCGTCGAGGCGCCCGTCGCGGCCGAAGCCGCCGTCCTCGCCGTCAAGCCGGACGACGCGAGGGGCGCGTGCGCGCTCGTGCGCTCCGGCGGGTACCGCCGGGTCCTCTCCGTCGTCGCGGGCGTGCGCCTCGCCACGCTCGAGGCATGGCTGGGGCCGCAGACGGCCGTCGTCCGGGCCATGCCGAACACGCCGGCGCTCGTCGGGGCCTCCGCGTCGGTGGTCGCGGGGGGCAGCGCGGCGACCGAGGAGGACCTCGCCTGGGCCGAGGAGGTCCTCTCGGCGATCGGCGTCGTCGTACGCCTGGACGAGCGGCTCGTCGACGCGGCGACGGGGCTGTCGGGCTCCGGGCCCGCCTACCTGTTCCTCGTCGCGGAGGCGCTCATCGACGCCGGCGTGCTCGCGGGTCTCGACCGGGACGTCGCGCGCACCCTCGCGCTCCAGACGATCCTCGGCGCGGGCCGCCTGCTCACCGAGAGCGGCGAGTCGCCCGAGGCGCTGCGCGCCGCGGTGACCTCGCCCGGCGGGACGACCGCCGCGGCGCTGCGCGTCCTCGAGGAGCGCTCCGTGCGCTCCGCGTTCCTCGAGGCGGTCCTCGCCGCGGCGCGCCGCGCCGAGGAGCTCGGCGGCGCCGGCTAGCGGCCGGTGCCCGCCGCGCCACCCCACTTCCCCCACGAACCCCACTGGCCTACAGTGCAAGCGGCGGAGAGGGGTGATCGAACTGACCGTCCACTACACGAAGTCGCAGTTCATGACGGTTGCCGAGGTGGCGCGGGTGCTGCGCGTCTCGAACATGACCGTCTACCGTCTCATCAGCTCGGGCCAGCTCGCGGCCGTGCGCGTCGGCAAGTCCTACCGGCTGCGGGAGGAGGACGTCGACCGCTACCTCGCGGCGCGCTTCACCGAGGCGGGCTGAGCAGCGCCCACCGGGCGCGTCGACGCGACGACGAGGAAGCCGGCGAAGATCACGGCGACGCCGACGCCGAGCGCGACGGCGAACGCCGTCATGGCGCCGAACGCCGAGTTGGCGACGCCACTCGCGCCCGTGATGAGCGTGCCGGCGGCGATCAGCACGTTGCCGACGGCGACGGGGCCGCGCCGCCGGCGCGCCGCGCTGAGGATGGTGCCGGCGAGGATCACGGCCGTGCCGCCCCCCGAGCCGACGCCCGCGAGGGCGCGCGGCAGCGGGCCGAGCACGGCGGAGCCCTGCGGCAGGCCGTGGGCGGGCAGGGGGTGCGTGAAGGGCGCGGTGGCCATGACGACGGCGGCCGCGACGGTCCACGCGGCGACGCCGAGGGCGAACCAGTCGCCGACGCGCGTTCGCAGGTGCAGGTAGACGGTGCCGAGCGCGAGCACGGGAACGTCGACGATCGCCCCGACGAGGTAGAAGAGGCGGAACGTCGGGCCGTCGAAGCCGCTCGTCGAGCCGAGGGCGAGGGCGCCCGACGCCAGGGCGAAGGCGAGGAACGCGAGCGCGAAGGCGAGCTCGTGGCGGGCCCGCCGGGTGAGGTAGCGCTCGAAGGTCGACAGCGACAGGCAGAGCGCGACGAGCGTCGCGGCGACGGCGGCCACCGAGGCGGTCATCGGGGCGAGTCTACGGAGAAGCGGCGAGTCTACGGAGAAGCCTTGTCGCCAGGGCGAGCGGCCCGGTAGCGTCGGCGCCCGTCGAGGCCGAGGGGGGAGCGCGCTGGGTGCGGGGGATCCCCGGAGTCGCGGTCGTCCGGCTCGCCGCCTACCGGCGGGAGCTCGCCGACCTTCTCCGACGGGAGGAGGCGACCGTGTCGTCCTCCGAGCTCGCCTCGCGCCTCGGCGTCAACGCCGCCACGGTCCGGCGCGACCTCTCGCGCCTCGGCAGCTACGGGCTACGAGGCACCGGCTACGACGTCGCGCACCTCCTCGCGCGGGTGGACGCCGCCCTCGCGCTGGACCGGGACTGGCCCGTCGCGATCGTGGGCGTCGGCAACCTGGGTCGCGCGCTCGCGGGCTCGAGGGGCTTCACCTCGGACGGCTTCCGCGTCGTCGCCCTCGTCGACGTCGATCCCAGGGTCGTCGGCTCGCGCGTCGGTACCACGCTCGTCGAGCACCTCGACGACCTCCCGGCGATCGTGGCGCGCGAGCACGTCGCGATCGGCATCGTGGCGACGCCGGCGAGCGCCGCGCAGCACGTCGTGTGGCGCCTCGCCGAGGCCGGCGTCCGCTCGATCCTCAACTTCGCGCCGGCGCACCTCGAGGTGCCCGAGGGGGTCGCCGTGCGCCACGTCGACCTCGCGGTCGAGCTCCAGGTCCTCGCCTACTTCGGCGCCCACGGCGAGGCGCGCCGGCTCGACCGGTCGAGGCCCCGACCGGCGGCTGCGGCCGGGCCTCGCTAACCTCGGAGGTGATTGCCGGCCCCCGGGGGCAGCGCGCGTGGCCCCGGGGACCTGCGCCAACGACGCGCTCGGGACCGGCGGGAGGAGGTAGGCGTGTCGCTCGTCGTCGTCGGCGTCCACGAGCGCCGCGTCCCCCTCGACGTGTTCGAGCGCCTGGCCATTGGCGACTCCGACCTGCCGAAGGCACTCGAGCGGCTGTGCGACAGCCCGCACCTCTCGGAGGCCGTCGTCGTCTCGACCTGCATGCGCACCGAGGTCTACGCGGTGCTCGAGCGCTTCCACGACGGCCTCGCCGACATCCTCGCCTTCTTCGAGAGCCGCCTCGGCGCCTCGCCGGCGGCCGCCTCGCTCGGCGAGCACCTCCTCGTGGCCTACGACGATGCCGCGGCGCGCCACCTCTTCGAGGTGGCGGCTGGCGCGGACTCGGCCGTGCTGGGGGAGGGGGAGGTGCTCCGCCAGGTGCGCCGGGCCGGCGAGCGGGCGCTGCGCGAGCGGGCCGCCGGCCCCGTGCTCGCCGCGCTGTTCCGCCACGCCGTCGAGGCCGGCAAGCGCGTGCGCTCGGAGACGGGCATCGCCCGGGGGACCACCTCCCTCGCGCACGTGGCCGTGGCGCTGGCGCGCCAGGGGCTCGGGGGGTCGCTCGAGGGCCGGCGGGCGCTCGTCATCGGTGCCGGCGAGATGGGGCAGGCGATCGCCGCCGCGCTCGCGCAGGAGCGCCCGGCGCCGGCGATCACCCTCGCGAACCGATCGACGGCGCGCGCGGCCCAGCTCGCGCAGCGACTCGGGGCACGCCACGTCGGGCTGGCGCGCCTTCGCGCCGAGCTCGCCGACGCCGACGTCGTCGTCACCGCCACCGCGGCCGGCGAGGTCCTCGTCGAGGAGGCCGACGTCGCCGGCGTGCTGGCGGAGCGGGCCGGACGGCCCCTCCTCGTCGTCGACGCGGCCGTGCCGCGTGACGTCGACCCCGCCGTCGGGTCGCTGCCCGGCGTGACCCTCCTCGACCTCGCCGCGCTCACGGCCTTCGCCGACGAGGGGCGGGCCGCGCGTCGCGCCGAGCTCGCGAGCGTCGAGCGCGTGATCGACGAGGAGCTCGAGCGCTACCGGATGAGCGCGCGCCAGCGCACGGTGGCGCCGGTCGTGGCCCAGCTCCGTGCGCGCGCCGAGCAGGTGCGCCTCGCGGAGCTCGAGCGGCTGTACCCGCTGCTCGAGCGGCTCGCCCCCGAGGAGCGCGCCAGCGTCGAGGCCCTGAGCCGGCGCATCGTCGCCAAGCTCCTCCACGCCCCGACGGTCGAGCTGAAGCGCGCCGCGGGGACGCCGAAGGGCCAGCGCCTCGCGGAGGCGCTGCGCACGTTGTTCGAGCTCTCCTGAGATGACCGCGCGGTCCGCGCGACGCGCGCGATGAGCGCGGCGCGCCTGCGGCTGGCGACGCGGCGCAGCCCGCTCGCCATGCGCCAGGCGGAGCTCGTCGCGGCGCAGCTCGAGGCGTCGAGCAGGATCGCCGTCGACCTCGTGCCGCTCGAGACGCTCGGCGACCGTCTCGCCGGGGTCCCCATCTCCTCGCTGGCCGGCCGCGGCGTGTTCAGCGCGGAGGTCGACCTGGCGGTGCTGTCGGGGCGTGCCGACGCGGCGGTGCACTCGGCGAAGGACCTGCCGGCGAGCAGCGCCGAGGACGGGCTGTGCATCGCGGCGGTGCCCGAGCGCTCCGCCGTGCAGGACGCCCTCGTCGGCCGTCGCCTCGACGAGCTGGCGCCGGGTGCACTCGTCGCCACCGGCGCGCCCCGCCGGCGCGCCCAGCTCGCCTGGCTGCGCCCGGACCTCGGCTTCGTCGAGCTGCGCGGGAACGTGCACACGAGGCTGTCGAAGGTGCCCGCAGCCGGCGCGGTCGTCGTCGCGCTCGCGGCGCTCTGCCGCCTCGGCCTGGAGGCCGAGGCGGCCGAGGTGCTCCCGACGACCGCCGTCCTGCCCCAGGTCGGCCAGGGGGCGCTGGCCGTGCGCTGCCGGGAGGACGACGGTGCGACCCGCGAGGCGCTGGCGGCGATCGACCACCCGGGCTCGCACCGAGCGCTGCTCGCGGAGCGGGCGCTGCTCGCCGGCCTCGGGGGCGGCTGCGACGCGCCGATCGGCGGGCTCGCGACCGAGATCGGCGCTGGCGGCCTGCGGCTCGAGGGGGTCCTCGCGAGCGCCGACGGCCACGTCGTGGTCCGTCGCGCGCTCGAAGGCGACGACCCGACGGCGCTCGGCCGGGCCCTTGCCGCCGAGCTGCTCGAGGCCGCCGGAGGGAGGGCGCTCGTCGGGGATCGGCCGTGACCGTCTACCTCGTCGGAGCCGGCCCCGGCGATCCGGGGCTGCTCACGCGCCGCGCCGAGCGCCTCCTCCAGGCGGCGGACGTCGTCGTGCACGACCGCCTCGTCGACCCGGCGGTCCTCGCGCTGGCGCGACCGGGGGCCGAGCTCGTCGACGTCGGCAAGCCGGTCGGCGGCGGTGCCCCGGACCAGGGCGCGATCAACGACCTCCTCGTGCGCCGCGGGGCTCGCGAGACGGTCGTCCGGCTGAAGGGAGGGGACCCCTACGTCTTCGGGCGCGGCGGGGAGGAGGCGCTCGCCCTCGAGGCCGCCGGCGTCGACTACGAGGTCGTCCCCGGCGTGCCGTCGATCGCCGCCGTGCCGGCGGCGGCCGGCGTCCCCCTCACGATGCGCGGGGTGTCCTCCACGATCGCCGTCGTGACCGGCCACGACCCGGGGGCGCTGGCGTCCTGGCCGCCGCCGTCGAGCCAGGCGACCCTCGTCGTGCTCATGGGCGCGGCCCGTCGCGCCGAGGTCGCCGAGCACCTCCTCGCCGCGGGCTGGCCGGAGGACACCCCGGTGCTCGCCGTCACGGCGGGGACGACGCCCGAGCAGACGAGCCTGCGCACGACCCTCGCAGGCCTCGGCGGCGCGCCGGTCGAGAGCCCGGCGACCATCGTGGTCGGCCGGGTGGCCGGGCTGCACCTCGCGTCCATCGAGGCCCGCCCGCTGTTCGGCTGGAGCGTCGTCGTGACCCGCCCGGCGCGCCAGGCGGGGCGCCTCCTCGAGCAGCTCGCCGAGGCGGGCGCGCGCCCGATCGCCTTCCCGACGATCGAGGTGGCACCGCCGAGCGACCCGGGCGCGCTCGAGGCCGCGGCGCGCCGAGCCGGGTCCTTCGAGTGGGTCGTCTTCGCGTCGGCGAACGCCGTCGAGGCGCTCTTCGCCCACCTGCGCGACGCGCGCGACCTCGGCGCTGCCCGGGTCGCCGCGGTCGGCCCCGCGACGGCGCGCGCGCTCGCCGAGCGGGGGGTGCGCGCCGACCTCGTCGCGACGCGCGCCGTCGCCGAGGGGCTCGTCGAGGCGTTCCCGCCGGCGCCGGAAGGGCGGCGGCCGCCGGTGCTCGTGCCCCGCGCCGCCGCCGCCCGCGACGCCCTTGTCGAGGGGCTCGCTGCGCTCGGCTACGAGGTCGAGGCCGTCGAGGCCTACCGCAGCGTCCCGCCCGCCGCCGCGGAGGAGGCGCTGCGCGCGCTCGAGGGCGCGCACGCCGTCGTCTTCTCCTCGCCGTCGACGGTGCGCGGCTTCCTCGCGCTGGCCGGGCGCGAGCTGCTGCCGCCGGTCGCCGTGTCGATCGGACCCGAGACGACCCGCGCGGCGAAGGCCGCGGGGGTGGCAGTGGAGTGCGAGGCGACCCGTCACGACGCCGAGGGGATCGTCGCCGCCCTCGCCTCGTACGCACGCGGCCGGCCTCGCCCCGTGGGCGCGGGCCCGGGGGCGGGGGCGCCGGGCCCGCGGTAGTCTCGTGCCGATGCCCGAGCCGCTTCGCGTCGGCGGCTACCCGGCGAGGAGGATGCGCCGGCTGCGCCGCACGCCGGCGCTGCGGCGCATGGTCGCCGAGACGAGGCTGTCCGTCGACGACCTCGTCGCGCCGCTGTTCGTCCGGGAGGGCATCGACGAGCCGGTGCCGGTGGCGTCGATGCCCGGCGTCGTGCAGCACACGGTGGCGTCGCTGCGAGCCGAGGCGAAGCGCCTCGTGTCCCTCGGCGTGCCGGCGATCCTGCTCTTCGGCGTGCCCGAGCGCAAGGACGCCACCGGCTCGCAGGCGTCGGCCCCCGACGGGATCGTCCAGGTCGCGCTGGCGGAGCTGCGCGCCGAGGTGGGCGACGCGCTCGTGTGCATCGCGGACTGCTGCCTCGACGAGTACACCGACCACGGCCACTGCGGCCTCGTCCGCGCCGACGGCACGGTGGACAACGACGCCACCCTCGAGCGCTACGCGGAGATCGCCGTCGCCCAGGCTCGAGCCGGCGCCGACGTCGTCGCGCCGAGCGGGATGATGGACGGCCAGGTCTCGGCCATCCGGACCGCCCTCGACGCCGCCGGCCACGCCGAGACGGCGATCCTCGCCTACGCGGCGAAGTACGCGTCGGCCCTCTACGGGCCCTTCCGGGATGCCGTCGACGTGACGATCGCAGGCGGCGGCGACCGGCGCGGCTACCAGCAGGACCCCGCGAACCGGCGCGAGGCGCTCGCCGAGGTGCGGCTCGACCTGGCCGAGGGGGCCGACCTGGTCATGGTCAAGCCGGCGCTCTTCTACCTCGACGTGGTCTCGGACGTGCGCGCCGCGGTGGACGTTCCCGTCGTCACCTACCACGTCTCCGGCGAGTACGCGATGCTCGCCGCCGCCGCCGAGCGGGGCTGGCTCGACCGGCGCGCGGTCGCCCTCGAGGCGCTGTACGCGATGCGACGTGCCGGCGCCGACCTCGTGTGCACGTACCTCGCCGCCGAGGTGGCCGAGGCGCTCGGCTCGCGGTGAGCCAGCGGCTCGCGTCGTCGGCAGCGCTCTTCGAGCGGGCACGCGCGGTCATCCCCGGCGGGGTGAACTCGCCGGTCCGGGCATTCCGTGCGGTCGGGGGCGAGCCGTTCTTCGTGGCGTCGGCCTCGGGTGCCTACGTCACCGACGTCGACGGGAGGCGCTACGTCGACTACGTGCAGTCCTGGGGCGCCTCCATCCTCGGCCACGCCCACCCCGAGGTGGTGCGCGCGGTGGCCGCCGCGGCCGAGCGGGGCACCACCTTCGGCGCGCCGACCGAAGGCGAGGTCCGTCTCGCCGAGACGCTCGTCGAGGCCGTGCCCGGCTGCGAGATGGTCCGGCTCGTGTCGTCCGGGACGGAGGCGGCGATGACGGCGGTGCGCGTCGCCCGGGGCTTCACCGGGCGCGACCGCATCGTGAAGTTCGCCGGCTGCTACCACGGCCACGCCGACGCGCTCCTCGCCGCGGGAGGAAGCGGCGTGGCCACGCTCGGGCTCGCGGGCTCGGCGGGCGTTCCGGCTCGAGCGGTCGCGGACACGCTCGTCGTGCCCTTCAACGTCGTCCCCGAGCTCGACGAGCGCGTCGCCTGCGTGATCGTCGAGCCGGTGGCGGCGAACATGGGCCTCGTCGCACCCGTGCCCGGCTTCCTCGAGGGCCTGCGCCGGGCGTGCGACGAGGTGGGCGCGCTCCTCGTCTTCGACGAGGTGATCACCGGCTTCCGGCTGGGGCGGGCCGGCGCCGCGGGCCGCTACCACGTCACGCCGGACCTCGTGTGCCTCGGCAAGGTGATCGGCGGCGGCCTGCCGCTCGCCGCGCTGGGCGGACGGGCCGCGGTGATGGAGGTGCTCGCCCCTTCGGGCGAGGTCTACCAGGCGGGGACGCTGTCGGGGAACCCGCTCGCCACCGCCGCGGGCCTCGCGGTGCTCGGAGTGCTCGGCGACGACGCCTTCGAGCTCCTCGAGCGTCGCGTCGGCGCCCTCGTTGCCGGGCTCGCCGAGGCCTTCGCCGAGGCCGACCTCGCAGCGCAGGTGCCCCAGGTCGGCACGCTCGCGGGGGTCTTCTTCGCCGACGCGCCGGTGCGCGACTACGAGGGCGCTCGCGCCGCTGCGCACGAGCGCTACGCGGCCTTCTTCGCCGAGATGCTCGCGCGCGGCGTCGCGCTGCCGCCGAGCCCCTACGAGGTGCTCTTCTGCTCGCTCGCCCACGGCGAGGCGGAGCTCGCCCGCACGCTCGAGGCCGCCGCGGCCTCCGCCAGGGCGGTCGCGGCGGCCGAGCGGTCGCGGCGCGTCGCCAGGCGCACGAGGGCCCGGTAGGCGAGCTCGGCCGGCCCGGTCTCGTCGTCGCGCAGCATGTTCGACATGATGCGCAGCACCCAGCCCATCACCGAGGCGGAGTGCATGCCCGTCGCCACGAGGCGGCGCATGAGGTCGGGCCGGCCCATGGCGCGCATGCAGGCGGACGCGACCTTGTAGTAGAGGCCGTACTCCTCCTCGAGGCGTGCCGCGTAGGCGGCGAGGGCGCCCTGGCCGCCGCCCGCCGCCGCCTCCGAGATCGTCGTCGCCGCGAGCCGCCCGGTCTCGTACGCGTAGGCGATGCCCTCCCCGTTGAAGGGGTTGATCGCGCCCCCGGCGTCGCCGACGAGGAGCCAGTCCGGGCCGACGCGCGGGCCGACCGACAGGCCGGTCGGCAGCCGTCCACCCGTCGGCGGCCCGAGGCGCGTCTCGGACGAGAGGCACCACGAGGTGGGCGCGAACGCGACGAAGGCGTCGAAGAGCCTCGAGGTGTTCACGGAGCGCCAGCGGTCGAACGTCGACAGCAGGCCGACGCCGACGTTCACCCGTCCGTCGCCGAGCGGGAAGATCCACCCGTAGCCGGGGACCACGTTCCCCGCCTCGTCGCGCACGTCGAGGTGCGACTCGAGGTAGGGCTCAGCCGAGCGAGGCGAGGCGTAGTAGCCGCGAAGCGCCAGCCCGAGCGGCAGCGAGCGGTCCCGCTGCGTCCCGAGCGCGCGCCCGAAGCGCGAGTTGGCGCCGTCGGCGACGACGACGAAGCGGGCGCGCACCTCCGTCGTGGTGCCGCGCTCGCGCTCGACGACGACGGCGCCCTCGGCCGGCCCGCCTCGGCCTGCACCCGCACCGAGCGGCGCGACGGCCTCCGCGCCCTGCCAGAGCGTGGCCCCTGCCTTCTCCGCGTGCCCGGCGACGAGGGCGTCGAGGTCGCGCCGCGTGACGACGAGGCCATGGTCGGGCAGTCCTCGCCGGCGCGGCCAGGCGAGGGCGAGCTCCCTGGCGAAGGCGTGCGCCCGCAGCCCGACGAAGCGGTGGAACCCGGCGAGCTCGTCGCCGAGGCCCATGTCGTGCAGCTGACGGACCGACCGTGGGGTGAGGCCGTCGCCGCAGGTCTTGTCGCGCGGGAAGCGCTTCTTGTCGACGACGAGCACGTCGAGGCCGGCGGTGGCGAGCCAGTAGGCGGCGGCCGCCCCGCTCGGCCCCGCGCCGACGACGAGCACGTCGTGGCGGCGATCGCTGCGGGCGCGCCCGGCGGGCGGCGCGCCGTCGGAGGGTGCGGGCACGGCCCGAGCGTACCGGCCGGGGAGGCCCTCGGCCGTCCCGGCGCGCCGGACAGGGCGCTCGCGCCCAATGTGACCGCCTCCGGCGAGCCGTGGTAGAACGGGCCGAAGCCATGGGAAGCCTCGACAGCTACCTGCCGATCTTCATGCTCCTCGTGCTCGGCGTGCTCTTCGCCGGGCTCTCCCTCGCCGCCTCCCGGCTGCTCGCCCCGCGCCGGCCGACGGCGGCGAAGGACGCCCCCTACGAGTGCGGGATCGTCCCCACCTACGAGCCGCCCCGGCGCTTCCCGGTGCGCTTCTACCTCGTCGCGATGATCTTCATCATCTTCGACATCGAAATTGTCTTCCTGTTCCCCTGGGCCGTCGTGTACCGTCAGCTCGGCCGCTTCGGCCTCGTCGAGATCATCGTCTTCGCGGCCGCGGTCTTCTTCTCGTTCCTCTACCTCGTCGCGGACGGCGCCATCGACTGGGGCCCGATCAAGCGCGTCCGCCCGGTGGCCCCCTCGGGCCGCACGACGCGCACGACGATCCGTCGCGCCGCCTCGGCGCCGGGGGAAGCGGCCTAGGAGGTCGGCGTGGCGTCCTGGCAGGGGCTCGAGTCGCTGACCCACAACTTCCTCGTCGGGCGGCTCGAGGAGCTCGTCAAGTGGGCCCGGCGCATGAGCATGTGGCCGGCCACCTTCGGCCTCGCGTGCTGCGCCATCGAGATGATGGCAGCGGGCACCGCCGAGTACGACCTCGCCCGCTTCGGCATGGAGGTCTTCCGGCCGTCGCCGCGCCAGGCCGACCTCATGATCGTGGCGGGGCGCGTCTCGCAGAAGATGGCCCCGGTGCTCCGCCAGGTCTACGACCAGATGGTCGAGCCGAAGTGGGTCATCTCCATGGGCGTGTGCGCGTCGACCGGGGGGATGTTCAACAACTACGCCATCGTCCAGGGCGTCGACGAGATCGTCCCCGTGGACGTCTACGCGCCGGGCTGCCCCCCGAGCCCGCAGACGCTCATGCACGCCATCCTCACGCTCCACGAGAAGGTGCGCACGGGAGAGCTCGCCCGTCGGCGCAAGGGGGCAGGCGCACCCACCGAGCCGGTCGAGGTCCCCGGCTGGGTGCAGCCGCTCTCGGTCCCGGTGCACGTCGGGACCCCGCGGTGAGCGCCGCCGCGGCACCGGGCGCACCGCTGCGGTCGCTGGCCGAGCTGCCGGCGTGCGCGGGCGTGCCCGCCGTCCGCTCGCACGACCAGGACGTGCTCTTCCCGAGCCGGGAGCGCTACGTGGCGCTCGCCGAGGCGCTGCGCGACGCCGGCTTCGCGATGTGCGCGGACCTCTGCGCCGTCGACTACCTGCGCCACCCGGACCGGCCGCTCCCCGCCGAGGTGGTGCCGGAGCGCTTCGAGGTGGTCGTCAACCTCCTCGCCCTCGATCCGTTCCAGCGCGTCCGCCTGCGCGTGCAGGTGCCCGAGGACGACGCCCGCTGCCCGACCCTCTTCTACGTCTACCCGGGCAGCGAGAACATGGAGCGGGAGGCCTACGACCTGTTCGGGATCGTGTTCACCGACCACCCGGACATGACCCGCATCCTCATGCCCCAGGACTGGGAGGGCCATCCGCTCCGCAAGGACTACAGCGTCGGCCGCGTCCCGGTGCAGTTCAAGGAGGCCCCGGGGCCGCGATGACCGTTCGCCGCGTCCTCCACCCGGACGCCCCCGGCGCGCGCACCGTCGTGCCCGACGAGGCCGAGGAGGCCCGCCTCGAGCACGAGACGCTGGAGGGTCCCCAGGAGCTACGCCCCCGCGAGGCGACGAGCCCGATCGAGCTGCTCATCGAGGAGGGTGCCGTGCTGCGGCTCCCCGAGGACGCGGCGCTCGACCCCGACGAGGCAGACGTGCGCTTCGGCGAGGGCGAGACCATGATCCTCAACCTGGGCCCGCAGCACCCCTCGACCCACGGCGTGCTGCGGATGATGCTCGAGCTCGAGGGCGAGACGGTGGTCCGCTCGAAGCCGATCATCGGCTACCTCCACACCGGGATGGAGAAGACCGGCGAGGAGCTGCCCTACATCTCCGGCGGGACGAACGTCACGCGCATGGACTACCTCTCGCCGCTGTTCAACGAGCTCGTCTACGCCCTCGCCGTCGAGCGCCTCCTCGACGTGGAGGTCCCGCCGCGCGCGACGTGGATCCGGATGCTCATGTGCGAGCTCAACCGCATCGCCTCGCACTGCATGTGGGCGGCGACGAACGGCATGGACCTCGCCTCGACGACGATGATGATCTTCGGCTTTCGCGAGCGCGACCTCGTCCTGTCCTTCTTCGAGAAGGTCACCGGGCTGCGGATGAACCACAACTACATCCGCCCCGGGGGGGTGGCCGCCGACCTGCCCGACGGCTGGGAGGACGACGTCGCCGCCGTCGTCGACACGATCGAGCTGCGCGTCGACGACTACGACGAGCTCATCACGAACCAGCCGATCTTCCGTGAGCGCACCGAGGGGGTCGGGATCATGCGGCCCGAGCTGGCGATTGCGCTCTCGGCCACCGGACCGATCCTGCGGGCCGCCGGCGTGCCGCTCGACCTGCGGCGCGCCCAGCCCTACCTCGCCTACGACGAGGTCGACTTCGACGTCATCGTCGGTACCGTCGGGGACACCTTCGACCGCTACGCGGTGCGGCTCCAGGAGATCCGCGAGTCGGTCCGCATCGTTCGCCAGATCCTCGAGAAGATGCCGGCCGGCGACTACCGCCTCCAGGACAAGAAGGTGACCCCGCCGCCTCGCGCCCGCATCGACGAGTCGATGGAGGCGCTCATCCACCACTTCAAGCTCTTCACGCGCGGCATCGAGGTGCCGGCCGGGGAGACCTACGTCGCCGTCGAGTCGCCCCGCGGCGAGCTCGGCTGCTACCTCGTCGCCGACGGCTCGAACAAGCCCTACCGGATGCACATCCGCGCGCCGAGCTTCGTCAACCTCCAGAGCGTGCCCGCCCTCCTGCGCCAGGGCCTCGTGGCGGACGCCATCGCCATCTTGTCGTCGGTGGACCCGGTGATCGGCGAGGTCGACCGCTGATGGCGCGCCTCAGCGCCGAGACGCGTCGGCGCGCCCTCGAGGTCGTCTCGCTCTACCCGAGGCGTCGCTCCGCCCTCATCCCGCTGTGCCACCTCGCCCAGGCGCAGGACGGCTACCTGAGCGCCGAGGCGATGGAGGACATCGCGGAGATCCTCGGGATCACCCCGGCGGAGGTGCGGGGCACGGCGAGCTTCTACGAGATGCTCCACCTCGAGCCGGTCGGTCGCCACGTCATCGCCGTGTGCACGAACATCGCCTGCATGCTGCGCGGCGCCTACGAGCTGCTCGAGCACGCCGAGGCGCGCCTCGGGATCGGCGTCGGGCAGACGACGCCGGACGGGGAGTTCACCCTCGAGGACGCCGAGTGCGTCGCGGCGTGCGACATCGCCCCGTGCGTGCAGGTGAACCACCGCTTCTTCGGGCCGCTCGATCCGTCGGGCTTCGACTCGCTCGTCGAGGACCTGCGGCGCGGGGCCCTCGCCGACGTCGTACCACCGCACGGGGTGCTGTGCCGCGTCGAGCGGACCGTCGGCCTACCGGCGGCCGAGGCGCGCCGCGACGGGGGGGCGCGCCCGTGATCCGCACGCCCGAGCCGATCGTCACCGCCCGGCTCTCCTACGAGGACAGCCACACCCTGGAGCGCTACCTCGCGACGGGCGGCTACGCGGGCCTGCGGCGCGCCCTCGAGCTCGGGCCCGAGGCCGTGCGCGCCGAGGTCGACCGGGCGAGCCTGCTCGGGCGCGGCGGCGCCGGCTTCCCTGCCGGGCGGAAGTGGTCGATGCTGCGGCCGGCGGCGACCACCTACCTCGTCGTGAACGGGGACGAGAGCGAGCCGGCCACGTTCAAGGACCACCTCCTCATCGAGCGCGACCCGCACCAGGTGATCGAGGGCGCGATCATCGCCGCCTTCGCGGTCGGTGCCGCCCAGGCGTTCGTCTTCTGCCGCGGGGAGTTCGCGCTCGGCCTCGAGCGGCTCACCCAGGCGTGCAACGAGGCGTACGAGCACGGCGCCCTCGGCGCCGACATCTTCGGGTCGGGCTTCTCGCTCGACCTCGTCGTGCACCCGGGTGCCGGCGCCTACATCTGCGGGGAGGAGACGGCCCTCCTCGAGAGCCTCGAGGGCAAGCGAGGCTTCCCCCGCATCAAGCCGCCGTACTTCCCGGCAGCGATCGGCCTGTACGGCGAGCCGACCGTCGTGAACAACGTCGAGACCGTCTCCAACCTTCCGTGGATCGTGCTGCACGGGGGGGAGGCCTTCGCCGCGCTCGGCCACGGCTCGTCGACGGGGACGCGCCTGTTCGCCCTCTCCGGTCAGGTGCTTCGGCCCGGCTGGTACGAGCTCGAGATGTCGAAGACGACCTTCCGCGACCTCATCTTCGACCCCTCCCTCGGCGGGGGGCTCGCACCGGGGCGCGAGCTCAAGGCCTTCATCCCCGGGGGGGTCTCGGCCCCGTGGTTCGGCCCCGAGCACCTCGACCTCGGACTCGACCAGGAGGCGGTGGGCAAGGCCGGCTCGATGCTCGGCTCCGGCTCGGTCGTCGTGATGGACGACACGACCTGTGCGCTGCGCGCCGCGTGGCGCATCACCCGCTTCTTCTGGCGGGAGTCCTGCGGCCAGTGCACGCCGTGCCGAGAGGGCAGCGGCTGGCTCGAGAAGATCCTCTGGCGCCTCGAGCGCGGCGACGGTCGGGAGGAGGACGTCGACTTGCTGCTCGACGTCTGCGACAACATCGCTCCTGGCCTGACCTGGCCTCCCCAGATGACGACGATCTGCGTGCTCGGCCCCTCGATCCCCTCGTCGATCGCCTCGGCGATCCGCATGTTCCGCGACGAGATCCTGCTGCACGTGAAGGAGGGCCGCTGCCCGCTGGGAGGCCGGCGGTGAGCGAGACGGTCGCCTCGGCGCGCGTGAGCCTGACGATCGACGGCCGCGCCGTGACCGCGCACCCTGGCGAGCTCGTCATCGAGGCCGCCGAGCGCGCCGGCGTCTTCATCCCGCGCTTCTGCTACCACCCCCGGATGCGGCCGGTGGGCATGTGCCGGATGTGCCTCGTCGAGATCTCCGGCCCGCGCGGCTTCTCCCTGCAGCCCGCGTGCTTCGTGCGCGTCGCCGACGGCCAGGAGGTGCTGACCTCGTCGCCGAAGGCCCGCAAGGCGCAGGAGGGGGTGCTCGAGTACCTCCTCATCAACCACCCGCTCGACTGCCCGGTGTGCGACAAGGGCGGGGAGTGCCCGCTGCAGGACCAGGACCTCTCGCACGGGCCGGGCGAGAGCCGCTTCATCGAGGAGAAGCGCCACTGGGCGAAGCCGATCGCCATCAGCCCGCTCATCCTGCTCGACCGCGAGCGCTGCATCCAGTGCGCCCGCTGCATCCGCTTCGCCGAGGAGGTCGCCGGCGAGGCGCTCATCGACTACTTCTCCCGTGGCGACCGGATCGAGGTCGCGGTCTTCCCGGAGCGCCCGTTCAGCTCCTACTTCTCGGGCAACACCGCGCAGATCTGCCCGGTCGGCGCGCTCACGACCACCTCGTACCGCTTCAAGGCCCGCCCCTGGGACCTCGAGCAGGTCGAGACGACCTGCACGACCTGCGCGCTCGGCTGCCGGGTCGCCGCCCAGTCGTCGGCCGGCGCGCTCGTGCGCTACCTCGGCGTCGACTCGGACCCGATCAACCACAGCTGGCTGTGCGACAAGGGCCGCTTCGGCTTCGAGGCGACCCACGCCCCCTCCCGCCTCGTCGAGCCGCTCGTCGCCGAGGCCGGCGAGCAGCGCCCAGCGAGCTGGGCTCGCGCCCTGCGCCTCGTGGCGGACGAGCTGCGGGCAGCCGGCGCCGGCACCGATGACCCGCGCATCGGCGTCCTCGGCGGCGCCCGGCTCACGAACGAGGACGCGTACGCGTGGGCCAAGCTCGTCAAGTCCGTGCTGCGCACCGACTCGGTCGACGCCCAGCTCGGCGACGGGGTGCCCGCCGTCCACCTGCTCGGCCTGCCGCGCGCGACGATCGAGGACCTCCTGCGCGCGCGCGCCGTCGTGCTGCTGTCGGGGGACCTGCGCGAGGAGCTCCCGGTCCTCTACCTGCGGCTGCGCGCGGCGGTGCTGTCCGGCGCGGTGTCGCTCGTCGAGTGCGGCACCCTCCCGAGCTCGCTCGCCGCGCACGCCTCGGTGCGCCTCCCCTACCGCCCCGGCGAGGCTGCTCGTCTCGCGAGCGCCCTCGCCGGGCGCGCGACAGAGGTGCCGGGCGTCGACCCCGCGTCGCTCGCCGCGGCCCGCCGCCTCCTCGAGGCCCCCGCGGGCGAGGCGGCCGGCGCGGGCGTGGTCGTCGTCGTCGGGCGCGCGTCGCTCGCGGAGTCGGGCGAGACGCTCGGGGCGGCCGCCTCGATCCTGCGCGACGCCCTGCCCGCGGCGCGCTTCTTCTCGGGTCTGCGCCGGGCGAACGTCCAGGGCGCGCTCGACATGGGCCTCGCGCCGGGCGTGCTCCCCGGGCGCGTCGCGCTCGGGGACGGCCGCGACTACTACGAGGCGGCGTGGGGGGCCCTCCCGGCGGCCGAGGGCCGGGACGCCACGGCGCTCCTCCAGGCTGTGGCCGCCGGGGAGCTCTCGGTCCTCGTCCTGCTCGGGGCCGACCCGCTCGCCGACTTCCCGGACCGCTCGCTCGCGCGCGAGGCGCTCTCGCGCGCGAGGTTCGTCGTCTCGCTCGGGACGCACCACGACGCCTCGAATCGGGCGGCCGCGGTCGTGCTGCCGCTCGCCGGGGACAACGAGCGCACCGGCACGACGACGAGCTGCGAGGGCCGGGTCACCCGCCTCGCCCAGAAGGTCCTCCCACCCGGCGTCGCCTGGCCGGCCTGGTCGGTCGCCGCGGAGCTCGCCCGCCTCCTCGGGGCTGACCTCGGCTTCGAGAACGTCGAGTCGATCGGCGAGGAGATCGCCTCCCTCGTTCCGACGCACCGAGGCCTGCGGCCGGACCTCCTCGGACGCCCCGAGTGGCGAGACGGCGTCGTCGTCCCGCTCTCGTCGGTCCCGGTCGCGATCGGGCGCTCGCCGCGGCCGATCGACGCGATGGCGACGCCGGGCATCGTGTCGGTGCCGGAGCAGGGAGCGCCGCTGTCGGCCGGCGCGGCGGTCCCGCCCGGGGGGGAGCCGCTCGGGCGGTCGGCCGGGATCGGCCGCACGGCGCCCTCGACGCTGCGCGCCGAGGCGCCGCCGACCCCGCCCGCGCCGGCGCGCCTGGATGACTCCTCGCACCGTCTCGTCGTCACCCGCACCCTCTACGACCGCGGCACCCTCGTCGGCGCGAGCCGCTCGCTCGCGCAGCTCGCGCCCGAGCAGGTCCTGCGCGCCAACCCGGCGGACCTCGAGCGCCTCGGCGTCGCGCCCGGCGGCGCCGTGCGGCTGCGCTCGGCGCGCGGCGAGCTCGTCGTCCCGGCGCGGCCCGACGAGGGCGTGCCGAGCGGCGTCGTCGCGCTCAGCGCCAACGCCGTGGGCCCCGACCCCGGTGAGCTCGTGGACGCCACGGCGCTCGCCACCGACGTCCGGCTGGAGCGCGCGTAGTGGGCGACCCGCTCTTCCTCCACGGCGTGGACCTCGGGGCCTTCGTCATCGCGCTCGTGAAGGTCGTCGTCGCGTTCGCCGCCCTGCTCGTCTCCGTCCTGCTCATGATCTGGTTCGAGCGCAAGGCGATCTCGGACATGCAGAACCGCATCGGGCCGAACCGCGCCGGTCCCTTCGGCATCCTCCAGACGCTCGCGGACGGGACGAAGCTCTTCTTCAAGGAGGACCTCCTCCCCGAGCGGGCGGACCGCGTCGTGTTCCGGCTCGCGCCCTACCTCGCGCTGCTGCCCGCCTTCCTCGTCTTCACGATCGTCCCTGTCGGGGGGGTCGTCACCATCGCCCACCACGTCGTCGAGCTCCAGGTGGCGGACCCGCCGATCGGCATCCTCCTCCTCCTCGCCCTCTCGTCGGTCGCCGTCTACGGGACGATGCTCGCCGGGTGGTCCTCGGGCTCGAAGTACCCGCTGCTCGGCTCGGTGCGCGCCTCCGCCCAGATGATCTCCTACGAGGCCGCGATGGGGCTCACCGTCGTGATGGTGATCCTCGAGGCGCACAGCCTCTCGACGCGAGCCATCGTCGACAGCCAGGCGCCGCACTTCTGGATGTGGAACGTCCTGCGCCTCGGCGTCGTTCCCTTCGCGATCTTCTTCGTCGCCTCGACCGCCGAGCTCAACCGCCCGCCGTTCGACCTCGCGGAGGGCGAGTCCGAGCTCGGCGGCGGCTTCCACACCGAGTACTCCTCGATCCGCTTCGCCCTCTTCTTCCTCGCCGAGTTCATGAACACGGTGACGATGTCGGCGATCGTCGTCACGCTGTTCTTCGGCGGACCCGACGGTCCCGGGTTCCACGTCGTGCGCTGGCTGTGGCCCATCTTGTGGTTCGTCGGCAAGACGACCGTCTTCTGCTACGTCCAGGTCTGGATCCGGGCCTCGCTCCCGCGGATGCGCTACGACCAGCTGATGGAGCTCGGGTGGAAGCAGCTCATCCCGCTGTCGCTCGCGTGGCTCCTCATCGTCGCGGGCGTCATCGAGTCGGCGTCGTGGGGCCTCGGGCTCATCGGGGCGTGCCTCGTGGCGGGGCTGCTCCTCGCCCAGGCGCTGCGCGTCGCGCGCCGTCGTCGGGAGGCCCTCGCCGCGGCGGAGCTGCGCACCGTGGGCCTTCGACCGCTCGTCGACGGCGGCGAGGGGAGGGGCTAGCCGTGGGTCTCCTCGACGACCTCCGGTTCTTCGGCGGCTTCAAGCAGACCTTGAAGCAGGTGGTCTCGCCGCGCGTCACGACCGAGTACCCCAAGGCGAAGCGCCCGAAGCCACCCCGGCTGCACGGGCGCCACGTCCTCAACCGCTACGAGGACGGGATGGAGAAGTGCATCGGCTGCGAGCTGTGCGCGGCGGTGTGCCCGGCCGACTGCATCTACGTGCGGGGCGCGGACAACCCCGAGGACGCGCCCGTGTCCCCGGGCGAGCGCTTCGGGTTCGTCTACGAGATCAACTACCTGCGCTGCATCCACTGCGACATGTGCGTCGAGGCCTGCCCCACGGAGGCGATCACCGAGTCGAAGCTCTTCGAGTTCTCCTTCACGAGCCGGGCGGACGCCATCTACACCCGTGCCGAGCTCCTCGTCGACGACGACGGGCGGCCGAAGCGGCTGCCCTGGGAGGACTGGCGGGAGGGCGAGGACGCGCACACCTCCGGCTGGATGCGGGCGACCGCGCCGTCGGGCGCGGCCGCCTACGAGGGGACGGTGCAGTGGTCCGGCGAGCTCGGCTACGGCGTGCGGCCACCGGAGGGCGGCCAGAGCGGCCGGCGTGACGACGCCGCGACGGGCAACATCTCGATCCGCGAGGTCGCGGCGCGCAAGATCCCGGTGCGACTCGGCGGGAAGGTGCGCTGATGGGCGGGGCGCACCTGCTCGCCGCGACCTACCCGGACGCCGTGACCTTCGCCGTCGCCGCGGCGATCTCGCTCGCCGGCGCCCTCGGGGTGGTCCTCGCGCGCAACCCCGTGCACGCGGCGCTGCTGCTCGTCATGACGCTCTTCGGCGTCGCCGTGCTCTTCCTCGAGGAGAACGCCCAGTTCCTCGCGGCGGTCCAGGTCATCGTCTACGCCGGGGCGATCGTCGTCCTCTTCCTCTTCGTGATCATGCTCCTCGGCGTCGACGAGCGGGAGCGGATCTTCAGCGAGCGGCTGCGCGTCCAGCGCGGCGTCTCGCTCCTCGTCGCCGCCGCGGTGCTCGCCGAGGTCCTCCTCCTCGGCACGGGGCACTGGACGACCGGCGCGCGCAGCGTGAGCGCGCCGCTCACGGGGCCGGGCTCCAACGTCGCCAAGCTCGGGCGCGCGCTCTTCACGACGTACCTCGTCCCCTTCGAGGTGACCTCCGCGCTCCTGGTCGTCGCGGTCATCGGCGCTGTCGTGCTGGCCCGCCGGCCGGGCCGGCGCCCCCTCGAGGAGATCGGCGCGCGCGCTCGCGAGCCCGAGGACGACGAGGGCGAGCGCGAGGAGGTCGCCTCGCGATGAGCGTCGCCGCCTCGTGGTACCTCGTGCTCGCCGCCGCCCTCTTCACGATCGGCGCCGTCGGCCTCCTCGTGCGGCGGAACGTGCTCGTCATGTTCATGTGCATCGAGCTCATGCTGAACGCCGCCAACCTCACCTTCGTGACCTTCGCCCGCGAGCTGAACGACGTCGCCGGCCAGGTCGCGGTGTTCTTCGTCCTCGTCGTCGCGGCGGCGGAGGTTGTCGTGGGCCTCGGCATCATCGTCGCCCTCTTCCGCCGCCGCACCGGGGCGACCGCTGACGACGCCAACCTCCTGAAGGGCTGATCGGACCGAACGTGCTGCACGCCGCCTTCCTCATCCCCGCCTTCCCGCTCCTCGGCTTCGCGCTGCTCGTGGCGTTCGGGCGCCGGCTCGGCAACCCGCTCGCCGGCTGGCTCGCGACGGCGTTCGTCGCGGCGTCCTTCGTCGTCACGGCGGTCGTCTTCGCGGCGCTCTTCGAGCGCGCGCCGGCCCACCGGCAGGTCACCGAGCACCTCTTCCCGTGGTTCTCCGTCGAGCGCCTGCACGTCGGCGTGGGACTGCTCCTCGACCCGCTGTCGCTCACGATGGCCGCCTTCGTCACCGGGGTGAGCGCGCTCATCCACCTCTACTCGGTCGGCTACATGCGCCACGACGAGCGTTTCGAGCAGTTCTTCTGCTACATGAACCTCTTCGTCCTCTGCATGCTCATGCTCGTCCTGTCGAGCAACCTCCTCGTCACCTTCTTCGGCTGGGAGGGCGTCGGGGTCTGCTCGTACCTGCTCATCGCCTTCTGGTTCGAGCGACCGAGCGCGGCGAGCGCCGGGAAGAAGGCCATGATCTACAACCGGGTCGGCGACGCCGGCTTCCTCCTCGCCCTCTTCCTCATCTTCGAGCGCACCGGCAGCCTCGACTACACGGTGGTCTTCTCTCGCCTCTCGCGCCTGTCGAGCGGGGATCTCGTCGCCGTCGGCCTCCTGCTCTTCCTGGGGGCGGTGGGCAAGTCCGCCCAGATCCCGCTGTTCCCCTGGCTCGCCGACGCCATGGAGGGCCCGACGCCGGTCTCGGCGCTCATCCACGCGGCGACGATGGTCACCGCTGGCGTCTACCTCATGTGCCGGATCAACCCGGTGCTGCACCTCGCGCCCGACGCGGCGCACGTGATCGCCTGGCTCGGCGCCGTCACCGCGTTCGTGGCCGCCATGGCGGCGACCTCGCAGACCGACATCAAGAAGGTGCTCGCCTACTCGACGGTCTCGCAGCTCGGCTACATGTTCCTCGCCGCCGGGTCCGGGGCCTACGTCGCGGCGATCTTCCTCATGCTGACGCACGCCTTCTACAAGGCGCTCCTCTTCCTCGGCGCCGGGGCGGTGATCCACGCCATGGACGAGGAGCAGGACCTGCGGCTGATGGGCGCGCTCGGGAGGCTGATGCCGCTCACGGCCGTCACCTTCCTCGTCGGCTGGCTGGCGATCGCCGGCGTGCCCCCGCTGTCGGGGTTCTGGTCGAAGGGGGAGGTGCTCCTCAACGCCTGGGCGGTGAGCCCGGCGCTGTGGGCGATCGGGGCCGTCACGGCCGTGCTCACCGCCTACTACATGGGGCGCGAGTACTTCCTCGTGTTCCTCGGCGTGCGCCGCTGGGGACGCGAGCACGGCGCGGCGCTCGCGCAGGTCCAGCCGCACGACCCCGACTGGGTGATGTCGGCCCCCATCGTCGTGCTCGCCGCGTGCTCGGCGCTCGCCGGGTTCATCAACCTCCCCTTCCACCCCGACTTCGTCCTCCTCGAGCGGTGGCTCGACCCCGTCGTGCGGCGCACGCTCCTCGTCCACCACTGGAGCGTCCCCGAGCTGTGGGCCTTCGCCGTCGCCGACGGCGTCCTCGCGCTGGCCGGCGTCCTCCTCGCCGCCGCGGCCTGGCGCAGCGCGAGCGAGCGACCTGCCCTCGAGCCGCGCGCCCTCTACATGGCGTGGTTCCTCGACTGGGCGCTCGACCGCTTCATCGCCCGGCCGGGCACGGTGCTCGCCGAGGTGGCCAGCTCGGTCGACCGCTCCGTCGTCGACGGCGCCGTGAACGGGCTCGCCCGCCTCGTGCGTGCGGGCGGGCAGCGCCTGCGGCGGGTGCAGAACGGCTACGTCCGCTCCTACGCCCTCGGCCTCCTCGGCGGCGTCGTCGTCCTCGTCGCCTACCTCCTCGTGCGGGCGGGCGGTTGACGATGCCGGCCACGGCCGCCTTCCCCTACCTCACGGCGCTCGTCCTCGTGCCGGCGGGCGCCGCGCTCGTCGTCCTCGCGCTGCCGAGGTCGGCGCGCGCCGCGATCCGGGCCGTCGCGCTCGCCGGATCGCTCGGCGTGCTCGGCGTCGCGGCGGCGGTGCTCGCCGAGTTCAAGGTCGGCGTCGCCGGCTACCAGCTCGCCACCTTCCACGAGTGGGTCCCCGCGCTCGGGATCTCCTGGAACCTCGGGATCGACGGCATCTCGCTCTTCCTCGTCGTGCTCACGGCGGCCCTCTTCCCGCTCGTGCTCCTCGGCGCGGCCGAGCGAGAGGAGCCGAAGGCCTTCGCCTTCTGGCTCCTCGTGCTCGAGGCGGGCTGCCTCGGCAGCTTCCTCTCGCTCGACCTGCTCTTCTTCTACCTGTTCTTCGAGACGACGCTCGTCCCCGTCTACTTCCTCATCGCCGGCTGGGGGCACGAGCGGCGGGCGTACGCGGCGACGAAGTTCTTCCTCTACACCTTCGGCGCCTCGCTGCTCATGCTCGTGGGCATCGTCGCCCTCGTCGTCGTGCACGAGCACCAGACCGGCGTGACGACGTTCGACTCGCTCGCGCTCGCGTCGACGCACCTGTCGGGCGCGGCGGGCGTCCTGCTGTTCCTCGCCTTCACCGCCGCCTTCGCCGTGAAGGCACCGGTCGTGCCCTTCCACACCTGGCAGCCCGACGCCTACCGGGAGGCCCCGGTCTCGGCGACGGTGCTGCTCGCGGCGGTGATGGCGAAGCTCGGCGCCTACGGGATGGTCCGCTTCGACCTCGGGCTCTTCCCGCACGCCTCGCGAGTGGTGGCGCCGGTGCTCCTCGTGCTCGGCGTGGTCGGGATCCTCTACGGCGGCGTCGTCGCCGCGGCGCAGCGCGACCTGAAGCGCCTCGTCGCCTACTCCTCGATCGCGCACCTCGGCTTCATCGTGCTCGGCCTGTTCGCGCTGACCGGCACCTCGGTCTCGGGCGCGGTGCTCGAGATGCTCAACCACGGCGTGTACACGGCCGCCCTCTTCCTGTGCGTCGGGATGATCTTCCGGCGGGCCGGCACCTTCTCGATGCGCAGCCTCGGCGGCGGCGTCCAGAAGGTCGCACCGGCCTTCGCGGGCGTCTTCCTCCTCAGCGCGCTCGCGGCGATCGGCGTCCCCGGCCTGAACGGCTTCGTCAGCGAGTTCCTCATCCTCCTCGGGGTCTTCCAGGTGCACCGCTACTACGCCGTGGCGGCCGTCGTCGGCGTCGTCGTCGCCGCCGTCTACCTCCTGTGGGCCTACCAGCAGGTCTTCCACGGCCCGCGCCCGGCTGTCGTCGAGGCGCCCGGCGCGGCGCCGGCGCGCTTTCGGGAGCTCACCTGGCGCGAGGGTCTCGTCCTCCTGCCCCTGCTCGGCGCGATCGTCTTCCTCGGCGTCTACCCCAAGCCGGTCCTCGACCGGATCACCCCGTCGGTGAGCCGTGTCGTCGCCCACGTCCAGGCCGCCGCGCCGGCCACCGCGCGAACGCCGGTCGCGACGGGCGGGTCACGCAAGGAGGCAGCCAGGTGAGCGTCCTTCTGGCCGCGGCCCTCGCCCTGCCGAGGATCGACTACACGGCGATCCTCCCTGAGCTCATTCTCCTCGGCGGCGCCCTCGTGCTCGTCACCGCCTCCGCGCTCAGCTGGCGCCAGATCCCGACCGAGGCGTACGCGAGCGCGACGGTCGGCTTCGGCGGGGCTGCGCTCATCGCGTCGCTCGTCCTCGTGCACGACGTCTCGCGTCACGGTCCGTTCACGACCGTCGCCCAGTCCATCGTCGTCGACGGCTTCTCGTCGTTCGCCCTCGTGCTCGTCTCGACGATCGTGCTGCTCGCGGCCATCCTCGCCGCCGGCTTCCTGCGGCGGGAGGCGATCGCCGGCTGCGAGTACTACGCGCTGGCGCTCATCTCCTGCGCGGGGGCGATGTTCATGGCGGCGGCGAACGACCTCATCCTCATCTTCCTCGGGCTCGAGGTCCTCTCGATCCCGCTGTACGTGCTGGCAGGCCTCGACCGGCGACGCGCGGCCTCGAGCGAGGCCGCGCTCAAGTACTTCATCCTCGGCGCCTTCTCCTCGGCGATCTTCGTCTACGGCATCGCCCTCACCTACGGGGCGACCGGTTCGACCCAGCTCGCCGAGATCGCCGCCTTCCTCGCCCGCAACGTCGTGACGAACGACGGCGTGCTCCTCGGCGGCCTCGCCCTCCTCCTCGTCGGCTTCGGCTTCAAGGTGGCCGCGGTCCCCTTCCACATGTGGACCCCCGACGTCTACCAGGGCTCGCCCTCGGCGGCCGTCGGGTTCATGGCCTCGATCGCCAAGGTGGGAGCCTTCGCCGCCGCGCTGCGGGTCTTCGTGTCCTCGTTCCCGACGCTGCGGTCCTCCTGGCAGCCGGTGGTGTGGGTGCTCGCCGTCCTCACGATGGGGCTCGGCGCCCTCCTCGTCCTCGTGCAGCAGGACGTGAAGCGGCTGCTCGCCTACTCCTCGATCAACCACGCCGGCTTCATCCTCCTCGGGCTGCAGGCGGCGAGCGACCGGGGGGTGGCGGCGGCGCTCTTCTACCTGTTCGCCTACAGCCTGCTCGTCCTCGGCAGCTTCGCCGTCGTCGTCGTCGTCGGCGGCCCGGGCGACGAGGCGCACGACGTCGCGCGCTACCGGGGGCTCGCGCGCACGAGGCCCGTCCTCGCCGCGGCCTTCGCCCTCCTGCTCCTCGCGCAGGCCGGGGTGCCCTTCACGACGGGCTTCTTCTCGAAGTTCTACGTCGTGCTGGCCGCCGTCGCCGCGCACAGCTACGCGCTCGCGGTGATCGCAGTCGTCTCGGCCGCGATCACCGCCTTCTTCTACCTGCGCCTCGTCTTCTTGATGTTCGCCGCGACCGCCGTGCCCTCGCCGGTCGGCGCGGCCGACGCCGATCCGAGCCCGGCCGGCGTCGCGCTGCTCGCGCCCGCGGCGCCCGTCGCCTCCGGCGCGCGCGCGGCGGAGGTGGAGGTCTCGCCGTGGGCGGCGACGGGGATCGCCTGCTGCGTCGTCGTGACGCTCCTCTTCGGCGTCTGGCCCCAGCCCCTCATCGCCTTCGCGCACCAGGCGACGCTCCTCATCCGCTGAGCGCGCCCGGGCGCGACCCTCAGTCCCGCAGGTTGCCGAACTGGAGCGGGATGCCGAGGTCCTCGGCCTTCAGCCTGGTGATCGCCGCCTGGAGGTCGTCGCGTCGCTTCCCGCTGACGCGCACCTGGCCGCCCTGGGTCTGGGCGGTCAGGCCCTTGAGGCCGAGCTCTCGCACGATCCGGCCGATCGCCTTCGCCCGCTCGGCGTCGATGCCGGCCTGGAGGCGGACGTGCTGGCGCACGGTCCCCTTCGCCGCCTCCTCGACCTTGCCGTAGGAGAGGGCCTTCAGCGAGACGTGCCGGCGGACGAGCTTCTCCTCGAGGAGCTGGACGAGAGCCCTGAGCCGGTCCTCGGTCGGCGCGTGCAGCTCGATCTCGTGTCCGGCGAGCGAGATCGACGAGCCGGTCCCCTTGAAGTCGAAGCGCGTCGCCACCTCGCGCGCCGCCTGGTCGACGGCGTTGCGGACCTCCTGGAGGTCCACCTCCGAGGTCACGTCGAAGCTCGGCACGAGAGAAAGCTAGCGCGCGCCGGCTCGGCGCCCTCCCGCCGAACACAAGGAATCCGGTATCGTGTGGTGGCCAGGGTCGGTACCCAAGCGGACAACGGGAGCAGACTGTAAATCTGCCGGCATCGCCTTCGTAGGTTCGAATCCTACCCGGCCCACCGCAGCGCCCGCCGGGGCGCTCGCGCCGGATCCTGGGCGCGACGACCCGCGGCCTACCCCGTGGCGGCGACGAGCAGGCGAACGACGCGACGGGCGGGGGAGCGTCGACCGCGGCGCCACGCGGGCTCGGCGCCGGCCGCGACCTCGACCCCCCTCGACCCGCGGCGTGCGCACCGTGGCGGCGGTGGTCCGCCGGCGGCCTTCGGGCGGGGGTGGGTCGCTCGCCCGTCAGGCGAGGGGACGGCGCGAACGAGGCGCAGGCGGTCGTGTCGGTCGGCGTCGTCGGGTCGCACACGAGCCGGCCGGCCGCTCGCTCGACGACGGCGACCTCGGACCGGTCGAGGCCTGGACGCGCCGGAGCGAGGCTACCGGCGGCTCGGTCCCGCCGAGGCGGGGGTGCGCGCGCGCCTTCCTCGCTTCGGCCCCGCGCTCGCACCGGGCGAGGCGGCGCGCACCTTCGCGGCGATGAGCCGGGCGAGCGCCCGGGCGCCCGGACCGTCGATCGGCAGGTGGGTGCCGTCGGCGTAGAACCAACCCGGGTGGTGGGCAGCGAGCGCGGCCCAGTCGGCGACGACCGCGTTGCGTGCCGCCGCCGCGCCGGCGCGAAGGACGGCGTTCACGCTGTCCTGCCAGGGACGGTCGACGTGGACGGTGACGAGGACGACGCGCCGCACCCGGCGGAGGACGGCGAGCAGCTCGCGAAGCTCGGTCGGTGTCACCGGGCCGTTCGTCCCGAGGGCGACGACGACGACCGAGCCGAGCCGGTGCTCGGCCCGCAGGCGCTCGGCGAGCGAGATGCCCGCGCTGAACTGCAGGCCGACGGCGGCGTGGATGGCGACGCCGGGGAGGAGCGCCCGCAGCTCGTCGGCGTAGTCGAGCATCACCGAGTCGCCGATGGCCGTCACCCGACCGGCGCCTGGACCGGTGCGCGCGCGCTCGTGAGCGGAGCGGGTGGCCGGCGTCCCCTGGGCGCGCGGGCGTGCGCTCGCCGTCCCGCCCCCCGCGGCGCAGCCGCCGAGCACGAGCGCTGCGCACGCGAGCGCGGCGAGCCGCCGGGCGTGCCCGCCCGCCGCGGCCGGCTCAGCGCCACGTGCTGCCCGCCGTCGCACCGAGAGCGTCGCGTCCCCTCCCCGCACCTCGCCAGAGCCCGGTCCGGTCGCCCGCGCGCGCCGCGCCACGCCCGGCCCTCCGGCGGCGCGTCGCCAGCCAGTCGCCAGCGGCGAGGGCGACGAGCGCCGCCCACCCGGCGCCGGCGAGCGCGGCGCCGAGCTCGGATCCGGGCGCAGTGTAGAGAAAGGTCACCGAGGACCGGCCCGCGGGCAGGCGCACGGCCTGGACGAGGCCGAAGCGGCGGATGCGGACGGGGCGTCCGTCCACCTCGGCGTGCCAGCCAGGCAGGTCGGCGACGCTGCGCACGAGGAGGAAGGCTGCGGCCGCCCTCGCCTCGACGGTCTCGCGCGCACCGAGGTCGTGCCAGGACAGCTCGGCCGTCGGGCGGGACCGGCCGAGCGCGACGGCGGCGAGGTGTCCGATCGCCCGGGTGTCGAGGAAGGTGGCGTAGGGGCCGATGGGTGGTCCAGGGCGCCAGTGGGGCGGTGCCACGGCCGCGGCGAGCGCTCCCGACGGGGAGAACGCGCGCCGAGGGGTCTCCACGACGACGCGCACGCGGCCTCGGTCGGGCGGCAGGACGAGCCCCACCGCGGCCTCGCCGCCGAAGCGCTCGCTCACGGCGGCTCCCGGCCCCGGCGTGCCGGGGCCGAGCGGTGCGAGCAGGCGCCCCCGCGCCGTGAGGAGGCGGGTGCGGCGCGCCAGGGCGGCGAGGCCGTCGGCGGTCCCGCGGCTCGCTCGCGGCCACGCGAGGCGCACCCCGACGACGTCCTCGCGCCGGCCGAAGTACCGGACGGTCGCCGCCGAGGGGGCGAGCGGGATCGGGCGGCCCTCGCCCGCCGGCACCTCGAAGGACCCCGGCAGCGCGAGCAGGGCGCGCACGTCGAGCTCGTCGGCGACGCGCCCGGCGAGGGCCGCGGGCGAGACGACGTCCTGGCCGTGGGTCCCCGTGGCTCGGGCGTAGGGACCCCAGGCGAGCGAGCCGTAGCCCTGGGCGCTGTGGAGGCGGTAGAGGACGTTGAGGTCGGGCGCGCCGAGCTCGTCGAGGGCGAGGCCGCCGGCGCGCGCCGGGTCGTCGACGACGAAGCGCCCCTCCGGCCCGACGAGGCGCGCGAGCGACCGCTCGAGGGCGTTGGCGCGCCCGAGCGCGCGCGCCGGCGTCGGCGCGAAGGAGCTCTCGTTCGCCCAGAAGGTCACGAGGTCGACGAGGGCGAGGGCGACGAGCAGGGCGCGCCGACGACGGACGCCGGCGCGGTGGCCCAGGAGGAGGAAGGCGAGGGCGGCGAGCCCGACGGCGCCGGCCGTGGCGAGGTAGGGGGCGACGGCGCGCACGCTCCACGGTCCGGTCGGCCCACCGGCGAGCGCGCGTGCGACCGCCGTCCCGCCGAGCGCCGTCGCACCGAGGAGCGCGAGGAGGACGAGGGGGGCGAGCGCGCCGAGGCGGCGCGCCGTGGCGCCGGCGCCTCCCGGCGCCAGGAGCGCCTGCGCGAAGTGGGCGTAGAGCACCGCGGCGGCGAGCGCGAAGAGGAGGAGCGCGCGGCTCGGCAGGCGGCTCAGGCCGACGACCGGCAGGTGGACGAGGAGGTGGGGGAGGGGCGTCCGGCTGCCGAGCGCGATCGCGACGCCGAGGGCGCCGATCGCGTACCAGACGCGCAGCGGGCGGCCCTCCCGGCGCAGCGCGCCGGGGGCGAGCCCGAGCGTGCCGGCGAGGGCGAGCATCCCCGGGTAGGCGTCCGTCTCGGCGAGGTTGTAGCGGCCGACGTAGGCGGCGAGCCCGAGCGGCCCGCCGCCGAGCAGGTGCGGGGCGACGAGCACGGTGAGCAGGGCCGGGGTCAGCGACCCGCTCGTGAAGAAGCCGACGCTGCCCGCCGACCGCTGCGAGACGGCGACGAAGGCCGACCCGGGGAGGAGCTGGACCGCGGCGACGAGGCCGCCCAAGGCGGCGCCGACGGCGAAGCGACCGGCGCGCGCCAGGCGGCGCCCGGGCCTGGCGAGCAGGTGCGCCGCGTAGACGGCGGCGGCCAGCGCCGCGTACCAGGCGGCCTCCGGGCTGCCGGCGAGGCCGATGCCGCCGAGGCAGGCGGCGAGGAGCGCGACGAGCGCCGGCACGTGGCGGCACCGGTCGTCGGCGAGGCGCTCGAGGGCGACGAGGGCGAACGCGAGCCCAGCGCCGGTCTCGACGACGTCGACGTGCACGGCCTGGGAGGCGAGGTAGCCGCCGAGCCCGAAGCTGGCGCCGCCGAGCGCCGCGGCGAGCGGGTCGAGCCCGCGCAGGCGGAGGAAGACGTACAGGCCGCTGGCCGCGGCGCCGTAGGCGAGCGCCTCGACGAGCACGTAGGCGGCGAGCGGGGGCAGGACGGCGAAGGCGAGCACCCCGGGGGACGCCGCGCCGGCGTTGATGCCCCCGAGCAGCGGTGTCCCGGAGAAGTCGTAGGGGTCGTAGGTGGCGAGCGCGCCGTGGCGCAGGAGCGCCCCGGCCAGCGCGCGCAGCGGGAGGTTCTGGATGACCGCGTCGCCCGTGAGGAGCGGGTAGCCCGCGAGAGCGGGGAGGCCGAGCAGCACGAGCGGGACGAGGACGAGGAGGGCGACGGCCACGAGGTCCCGCCGGTCGACCCGCCGGAGGGCCGGCAGCGGCGCCGGCGCCCGACCCGCTCCCGCCCCGGCGCGCATGGCGGAACGCTACCGAAGCGCCCCGGCGCGTCGGCTCGTCGCGCCGGTGCTGGCGTAAGCTCGCGACCATGCCGACCGCTGCCGAGCGGGTGCCACGCCGCGCCGGCTGGGCGCGATGGCCCGAGCGGTTCGCCCGGCGCCTCGAGTACGCCGCCGCGCTCGGCGCCCACCTGCTCCAGCGCCCGGGACGGCCCGCACCGCCGGTCGAGCCGTACGTCCCCGGCGAGACCCCCCTCGCGCGGCGCCTCGCGTGGCCCGTCGTGCTCGGCTTCGTCGCCTCGGTCCTCATCTTCCTCGGCGGGACGCAGCCGAACTCGCCGTTCACCTTCAAGCACGCCGGCGCCTGGTACTTCGGGATTCCCCACGTCGCCGCGGAGTCCTCCGCCTACACCCCCGCCCCCGGCCAGTGGCTCTTCGTCGGCGTCGTCGCCGTCTACGCCGGGATGCTCCTCCTCCTGCGCGCCTGGTTCGACGTCGTGCGGACCATGAGCCGCCACCCCGGCGTCCCGGTGTCGCGCCTCGTGCCGGTGTTCGTCGCCTGGGTGCTGCCGCTGCTCGTCGTGGCCCCGCTGTTCTCGAAGGACGTCTACAGCTACGCCGCGCAGGGCGAGATGATGGCGCACGGGATCAACCCCTACCACTACGGTCCCAGCCTGCTGAGCAGCGGCTCCCCCTTCAGCCAGCTCGTCGACCCGCTGTGGGGCAACGTCTCGTCGCCCTACGGACCGGTCTTCCTCGCCCTGGCCGGCGGCATCGTCGCGGCGAGCGGCCACAACGTCTTGCTCTCGGTCGTCGGCCTGCGTCTGCTCGCCCTCGCCGGTACCGTCCTGTTCGCGTGCGCGGTCCCGGTCATCGCCCGTTCGTTCAACCGTGACGCCGCCACCGCGTTCGCCGTCGCCGCGCTGAACCCGCTCGTCCTGCTGCACCTCGTCGCCGGGGCGCACAACGACGCCCTCATGCTCGGCCTGCTCGTCCCGGGCTACGCGCTGGCGCGCCGCGGCCACCCGGTGCTCGGCGTGGCGCTGTGCGGGCTCGCCGCGGCCGTGAAGGTGCCGGCCATCCTCGGGGCCGTCTACATCGGCTGGGAGTGGTGGGGCCCGGGACGTCCCGTCAGCGAGCGGCTCCGGCCCACGCTCGCGTGCCTCGCGGGCGCCGTCGGCGTCATGGCGGTCTGCTCCGAGGCGGTCGGCCTCGGCTGGGGCTGGATCTCCGGGCTGCAGAACCCGGACACCGTGAGGTCCTGGCTGGACCCGGCGACGGGCCTCGGCCTGTTCCTCGGTCGGGTCGTCTCCGCGGTCGGCCTCGGCGACCACACGCACGTGCTGCTCACGATCTGCCGGGGCGCGGCCTTCGTCCTCGCCGGGCTGATCGGGCTGCGCCTGCTGCGCAGCTCGGACCGCATCGGCGCGCTGTCGGCGATGGGGTGGACCTACGTGGCTGTCGTGCTGCTCGGCCCGGTCGTCCAGCCGTGGTACGCGGCGTGGGGCTTCGTGTTCCTCGCGCCGATCGCCGAGGGTCGGACCCGTCGGGTGCTCCTCGTGGTCTCGGGGATCGCCTGCTTCGTCGGCCTGCCCGGCGGGCGGGTCCTCGTCGACGAGCTCGCCAACGCCAACCCGGGGATGGTCGCGCTCGCCTCGGGCGCGCTCGTGGCCTTCGCCGCCGCCCTCGTCGCGCCCCGCCTGCGGCGGGGCCTCGGTGGCCAGGTGAAGGACGGGCTCTCGGCCGAGCGCGCCTGAGTCGGCGCCTCGAGCGCTCAGCGAGCGGCGAGGAACTGCTCGATCGCCTCGGCGATGCCCGAGGCGATCGCCTCCCGGCCGGCCGGGTCCTCGAGGATCGCCGTCTCGGCCGGGTCGGTGATGAACAGCGGCTCGACGAGGGCGCCGGGCATGTCGCTCGGGTCGTCGTTGAAGCCGGGCGCGCGCGGACCGAGCAGGTAGAGGTGGTCGTAGGCGGCGCCGGCGGCGGTGAGCGCCGGACCGCCGACGTTCGTGTCCGGCGTCACGCCGCGCGCCGGGACGTCCCAGCCGCCGCGGGCGAGCGAGGCGACGACGTCGTGCTCGAGGAGCGAGGCGAGCCGCTCGTTCTCGGCCGAGAAGCTGCGGGCCGCGTCGTAGGTGGTGAGGGCGCCCCCCACGTTCGGGTCGGAGAAGGCGTTGAAGTGGATGGACACGAGCACCGCGGCGTGCGCCTCGTTGGCGCAGCGCACCCGCGCCGCGAGGTCGGCGTGCTCGCCGGCCGCGGTGAGCACCGTCCCGTCGAGGTCGCCGGGGCCGAGCGCCGCGACCGGGCCGTCGACCGTGCGCGACAGGACGACCGTGTAGCCGTCGGAACGCAGCAGCGCGCCGGTGGCGAGCTCGACGGGGAGGGTGAACTGCTTCTCCTCGACGCGCTGGCCGGCCGGATCGACGCCGATCGAGCCGGGGTCCGGCCCGCCGTGGCCGGCGTCGAGGAAGACGGTCTCGTGCCGGTTGCCCTGTGTCGGTCCGAGCTCGACGCAGGCGCCCGGGGCGAAGGTGCCCGCGAGGGCGGTCGGGCCGCTCGCCGTGGCGTGCGACGCGAGGCGGCTCGCTCCGTAGGCGGCGAGGGCGGCGACGCCGAGGACGACGAGCACCCGGCGGCTGCGTCGTCGCGGCCTCGGTCGCCGGTGCGCCGCCGTCATCGTCCGGGAAGCTGCCGGCGCCCAGCCCGCTCCTGCCTCGTGCCCGCGCCGGCCACGGGCGGCCACGGTAGCGGGGCTGGTCCGGTCACCGGCGTCGCCTCGCGCGCATCCGCGCGGTCCCAGGTGGCCAGAGGGTGTCGGGGGTGTCCGCACCCGCGCGCGCCTCGGCGGCGCGCCGGCCTGCCTCACAGCAGGCGCTGCATGACGGCCACGTCGAGCCAGCGTCCGAACTTCCGGCCGATCTCGCGCTCGACGCCGACGAGCTCGAAGCCGCACGAGCGGTGGAGGGCGATCGAGGCGGCGTGGTCGCCCACGATGCGGGCGACGACGGAGTGGAAGCCCTGGGCGCTCGCGAGCCGGACGATATCGGCGAGCAGCGCCTTGCCCACGCCCTGGCCGCGGTGGGGCGCCGCGACGTAGACGGAGTCCTCGGCGGTCGTCGAGTAGGCCGGGCGGGGCCGGTAGGGGGAGAGCGAGGCGAACCCGACGACCTCCCCGTCGCGCACGGCCACGATCGCGGGGTACGCGCCGCGGTGCGCCGCGATCCACGCGCGCTGCTCCTCGGCGGTGCGCTCGACGAGGTCGAAGGTGGCCGTCGACCCGACGACCTCGGCGTTGTAGATCGTCCGGATCGCCTCGGCGTCGCCGTCCTCGACGATGCGTAGCTCGAGCACGGCCCGACACTACCGGCCGGCACCCGCCGGCGAGCCTCCTCACGCCAGCGACGTGCGCACGGTACACTGCCGGCGAGCGGGGACGTGGTCCCGCCTCGCCCCCTTAGCTCAGTGGTAGAGCACTTCCATGGTAAGGAAGGGGTCGTCAGTTCAATCCTGACAGGGGGCTCCCGGGCGGCGTAGCTCAGTTGGTGAGAGCACACGGCTCATAATCGTGGGGTCGCCGGTTCGAGTCCGGCCGCCGCTACCAGGTCGAAGGGCGCGCGCTCGAGCGAAGGAGGAGTCGCGTGGCGAAGGCGGAGAAGCGCGTGCAGGTCACCCTCGAGTGCGAGGTGTGCAAGCGGCGCAACTACATCACGACGAAGAACAAGAACAACGACCGCGAGCGCATCGAGCTGCGCAAGTACTGCCGGTTCGACCGCCGGCACACGAACCACAAGGAGACGCGCTAGGCGGGCCGGTGCCGGTGGAGGCCTCGCTCGAGGACCTCGCCCTCGCGGCACGCGACGGCGACGTCGACGCCTTCGGCCGGCTCGTCGTCGCCACCTCCCCGCAGGTGTACGCCCTCGCGCGCCGGCTCGTCGGCAACGACGACGACGCCGCCGACGTCATGCAGGAGACCTACCTGCGGGCCTTCCGGGCCATCTCGGCGTTCCGCCGCGAGGCGGGCGTGACGACCTGGCTCTACCGGATCGCCGCGAACTGCTCGGCGACGCACCTCGAGCGGCGCCGGCGCCGGCGCTCGGAGCACCTCGGGGACGACGTCGCCATCGCCGAGCCCCGGCGCGAGCGTGACCCGCAGGCCGCCGCCGACGACGGGGACGACCGCCGCCGGCTCGTCGCGGCGCTCGGGGCGCTGCCCTACGAGCTGCGCGCCGTCGTCGTGCTGCGGGACGTCTACGACCTGCCGCACGAGGCCATCGCGCAGGAGCTCGGGATCTCGCGGGCCGCGGCTCGGGTGCGCCTGCACCGTGCTCGGCGCAGGCTGCGCGACGCCCTGTTCGGTCCCGTGGCCGCCGAGGCTCGGCCGGCCGAGGGGGGCGGGAGCGTGGAGCTGCTCGGCCGGCGCCGGGCCCCGGCGACGCGAGGTCGGCGTGCCGCCGGCTGAGGCGGTCCGCTGCGCCGCCGTCGCGGCGGCGCTGCCGGCGCTGCTCGACCGGCGCGGCGAGCCGCCGAGCGAGATCGAGGCCCACGTCGAGACGTGCCTGCGCTGCCAGGCGGAGCTCGCCCGCTACCGCCGCCTGCTCCGCCTGCTCGTGCAGCTGCGCGAGGAGACGGTCGCACCGCCCGACGGCGTCGTCGCCGAGGCGATCGAGGCGATCTGGCGCGCCGCGAGGCGCCGCGCGGTCCGCTCGGCGCTGCGCGGGCGCCGACTGGCCTACGCCTCGGGCCTCGTCGCGAGCGTGCTCGCGGCGGTGGCGCTCGTCGTGCGGGCCCGTGCCCGGCCGGCGCGGGCGACGTCGCCGGTCGGCGGCTAGGCGCCGGCGGACCTTCGGGCAGCCGGTGCTATCGTGGGCCTGCCCCGCTCGCGGGCGAATCGGCGCGAACGACGCGGTCGGTCGTCCGCCGCGCAGAGGGCAGTAGCTCAAGTGGGTAGAGCACCGGTCTCCAAAACCGGCGGTTGGGGGTTCGAGTCCCTCCTGCCCTGCTCGCCAGGAACCAGAGGACGACCGTGAACCGACAGACGAAGCGCCTGCTGCAGCGGCAGGGGCAGCTCGGCGCCGACGGCACCCCGGCGCCTCGCCGCCCGCCGGCCACCCTGGCGCGTCGCCCGCCGGAGGCGCGCCGCGCTAGCCTGGGGAAGCGTTTCGCCCAGTTCATGCGCGAGGTGCGGAGCGAGCTCGCGAAGGTCATCTGGCCTCGCCGAGCCGAGGTGGTGAACTACTCCACCGTCGTGCTCACGACGCTCGTGCTGCTTTCGCTCCTCATCTTCGGGCTGAACTACCTGTTCGCCAAGGGGGTGCTGTTCCTCTACCGGAGGTAGGACCTCGGCGGCACCGGTGCCCGGCGGGCGCCGGGCGGGCGAGGTGGTCAGGCGGCCGGGACGGGCCGGCACCGAGAGACGAGCATGGTGATGACGACGTACACGAGCGACGACGGGGGCGAGGCGCCGGTCGAGGTGGACGACCTCGAGGGCGAGCCGCTCGAGGAGGACGAGGCTCCGGCGCGTCCGCCGAGCCCCTACGACCGGCCGGGCCGCTGGTACGTCGTGCACACCTACGCCGGCTACGAGAACAAGGTGAAGTCCAACCTCGAGAGCCGCATCTCCTCCATGAACATGGAGGACCGCATCTACGAGGTCGTCATCCCGATGGAGGACGCCGTCGAGTTCAAGAACGGCAAGAAGGTCACCGTCCAGCGCAAGGTGTTCCCCGGCTACCTGCTGTGCCGCTGCGAGCTCGACGACGACTCGTGGTCGGTCATCCGCCAGACGCCGGGCGTGACCGGCTTCGTCGGTCCCGGCACGAAGCCGACGCCGCTGTCGCGAGCCGAGGTGGAGAGCATCCTGCAGGTGCGCGAGGAGGGGGCCGAGGGTCCCAAGCAGCGCCGCCCGCGCCTCGAGCACGAGGTCGGCGAGACGGTGCGCGTGCGCGAGGGCCCCTTCGCCGACTTCACCGGGCAGGTAGCCGAGATCAACGAGGACCAGCTCAAGCTGAAGGTCCTCGTCAACATCTTCGGACGAGAGACGCCGGTCGAGCTGGACTTCAGCCAGGTCGCGAAGCTCTAGGCGCGTCGGCAAGGATCAGGAGAGGGCTCGCATGGCACGCAGGCGCGTCACCGCCGTCGTCAAGATCCAGCTCCCCGCCGGCCAGGCGACGCCGGCGCCGCCGGTCGGCACGGCGCTCGGCCCGCACGGCGTGCAGACGATGGAGTTCTGCAAGCAGTACAACGCCGCGACCGAGAGCCAGCGCGGGACGATCATCCCTGTCGAGATCACGATCTACGAGGACCGCTCCTTCACCTTCGTCCTGAAGACGCCCCCGACGACCGTGCTCTTGCGGGAGGCCGCCGGGCTCGACAAGGGGAGCAAGGCTCCCGGCCGGGAGCAGAGCGGGACGGTGACCGAGGAGCAGCTCGAGGCGATCGCGCGCACGAAGCAGCCCGACCTCAACGCCAACGACCTCGAGTCGGCCAAGCGCCAGGTGGAGGGGACGGCGCGCTCGATGGGCATCACCGTGGCCCGCTGAGCGGGCGGGCGAGAGCGGAGGGAGCAGATGGCTCGCAACGGCAAGCGGTACCTCGACGCGCTGAAGCGGCTCGACCGCAGGCAGCTGTACTCGCCCGCGGAGGCGATCGACCTCGTGAAGAGCCTGGCGAGCGCGCGCTTCGACGAGACCGTCGAGCTCGCCGTGCGCCTCGGCGTCGACCCGCGCCGCGCCGACCAGATCGTGCGCGGCTCGCTCAGCCTTCCGGCGGGGACCGGCAAGGCCGTGCGCGTCGCCGTGTTCGCCGCCGGGGAGCAGGCGGCCGAGGCGCGCGCCGCGGGGGCCGACGTCGTCGGGGCGGACGACCTCGTGGCGCGCGTCGAGAAGGAAGGCTTCCTCGACTTCGACGTCGCGATCGCGACGCCCGACCTGATGCCCCAGGTCGGTCGGCTCGGGCGGGTGCTCGGGCCGCGCGGCCTCATGCCGAACCCGAGGACGGGCACCGTCACGGCGGACGTCGGGCGCACCGTCGCCGAGTACCGCAGCGGCAGGATCGAGTACCGCACCGACCGCGTCGGCAACGTGCACGTGCCGATCGGCAAGGTCTCCTTCGAGCGCTCGGCGCTGCTCGCCAACTTCCGCGCCGTGATCGACGAGCTGCAGCGCGCGAAGCCGGCGGCCGCGAAGGGGCGCTACCTGCGAGCCATCACGGTCTGCTCGACGATGGGACCCGGCGTACGCGTCGACCCGAACCGGACGCGCCTCGCCGACGAGGACCTCGCGGCGACGGCCTAGCGGCGAGCGTGTAGCCTGGGCGCGCCGCGGGTGCCCGCGGCCGCCGAAGACATCTGGTGCGCCTGGCGGCGCCGAAGGGGTGGGGCGTCCCACCCGCCCGACGAGGCGAGCACGTGCGGTCGCGCACGTCTGCCCCTCGGCTCCGCCTGGTCGTCGCCGCTGGAGGGAGCAGCGTGGCAACGAGCGTGCGGGACCCGAGGCCGTCGAAGGTCGCGGTCGTGGACGAGGTCCGCGAGCGCCTGGCGGGCTCGGGCGCGGCGATCCTCACCGAGTACCGCGGACTGCGCGTCAGCGAGCTCCAGGCGCTGCGCCGCTCGCTCGCCGCCGCGGGCGGTGAGTACAAGGTGTTCAAGAACACCTTGGTGCGGCGCGCGGCCCACGAGAGCGGGCTCGGGGCCCTCGAGGAGCTCCTCGTCGGGCCGACCGCGATCGCCTTCGTGCACGGCGACGTCGCCGCGGTGGCGAGGGTGCTGCGGGACTTCGCCCGCACGCACCCGAGCCTCGTCGTGAAGGGCGGCCTCGTCGGTACGAGCGTCATCGACGAGCGGGCGGCCGCCGCGCTCGCCGACCTCCCGACGCGCGAGCAGCTGCTCGCCCTCGTGGCCGGCGCGCTCGCCGCCCCGCTCCAGCGGTTCGCGGCGCTGCTCAAGGCGCTGCCGCAGAACTTCGCGTACGGGCTCGCGGCGCTCGTCGAAGCCCGCGGCGCGCCGGCCGAGCGCGCCGAGGGCGCCTGAGCGCGCGGGCCTCGACAGGCCGGACCGAGAAGGAGGAGGGAGACCCACATGGTGACCAAGCAGGAGATCCTCGACGGGATCGCGAGCATGACCGTGCTCGAGCTCTCCGAGCTGCTCAAGGAGTTCGAGGAGCGCTTCGGCGTGACGGCCGCCGCCCCGGTCGCCGTCGCTGCGCCGGCCCCGGCCGGCGCGAGCGCGCCCGAGCCGGTCGTCGAGGAGCAGGAGGAGTTCGACGTCGTCCTCGCCTCGGCGGGCGACAAGAAGATCCAGGTGATCAAGGAGGTCCGGGCGCTCACGAGCCTCGGGCTCAAGGAGGCGAAGGACCTCGTCGACTCGGCACCCAAGCCGGTGCTCGAGAAGGTGTCGAAGGAGGACGCGGAGAAGGCGAAGGCCCAGCTCGAGGCCGCGGGCGCGACCGTCGAGCTGCGCTAGGACGGCGGCGCCGCCGGGAGCGGACCGGCGCCGCAGGCTTGACCCGGCGGTGCACGTCCTTTACCCTGCGCATGGCGCGCGCGCAGCGTGCGTTGCGCCCTTCGGCGCGCGCCGGTAAGCTCTGCTCACCGTGCCCGCTCGCCACGCGACGTCTCTCTCGCCAGCGTGCTGACGCGCGCCCGGACTGCCGCAGCCCCTGCCGTCTCGACCTGTGTCTGCGAGGAGTAGGCCCTTGCCGTCTCGTTCCCGCACCCCCGAGCGCTTCTCGTTCGCCAACCTCGACGAGGTCCTCCCCCTCCCGGACCTCATCTCGGTCCAGCGCGACTCCTTCGAGTGGTTCCTGTCGAAGGGGCTCGCGGAGACGTTCGCCGACATCAGCCCGATCGAGGACTTCACCGGCCAGCTCCGGCTCGAGCTCGAGTTCGACCCCACGGACGCCGACCTGCGCCCGCCGCCGAAGTTCGAGATCGCGGAGTGCAAGGCGAAGGACATGACCTACGCCGCGCCGATCTTCGTGCGCGCGCGCTTCATGAACGCCTCGACGGGGGAGATCAAGGAGCAGACGGTCTTCATGGGCGACTTCCCCATGATGACCCCGCAGGGCACCTTCATCATCAACGGCACCGAGCGGGTCGTCGTGAGCCAGCTCGTGCGCTCGCCGGGCGTCATCTTCCAGCCCGGTCGGGACGCGAAGACGGTCGTCACGGGGACGATCCACCCCTACCGGGGCGAGTGGATCGAGTTCGACGTCGAGGCCAAGCCTGGCAAGGACGTCAGCGCCGGGGCGCGGGTGGCCCGCAAGCGGCGGCTCTCCCTCTTCGTCGTGCTGCGCGCCCTCGGCTACGAGGACGAGGCCTTCCTCGAGCGGTTCGTGCGCCACTTCGACTTCCTCGCCGGCCAGTGGGAGAAGGAGCGCGACCTCGTCACGACGAGGGAGGACGCGCTGCTCGAGATCTACAAGCGCGCCCGGCCGGGCGAGCCGCTCTCGCTCGAGTCCGCACGCGCCTACTTCGAGAACGCGTTCTTCAACCCGCGCCGCTACGACCTCACCCGTGTCGGACGCTACAAGCTCAACCGCAAGCTGGGCCCCGAGATCGAGAAGATCGCCTCGATCCTCGAGATCGACCTGGAGCGGCCCGCCGAGGGCCAGGGCGTGCTCAGCCCGAGCGAGATCCTCGCGGCCTCGACCTACCTCCTCCACCTCGCCAACGGCGAGGTCGGCTACCGCCTCGACGACCAGGACCACTTCGCCAACCGACGGATCCGCTCGGTCGGGGAGCTCATCCAGAACCAGGTGCGCATCGGTCTGTCGCGCATGGAGCGGGTCGTGCGCGAGCGCATGACGACCCAGGACGTCGAGGCGATCACCCCGCAGACGCTCATCAACATCCGGCCGGTCGTCGCCGCGATCAAGGAGTTCTTCGGCACGAGCCAGCTGTCGCAGTTCATGGACCAGCACAACCCGCTCTCGGGCCTCGCGCACAAGCGACGGCTGTCGGCCCTCGGCCCCGGCGGGCTGTCGCGCGAGCGGGCCGGCTTCGAGGTGCGCGACGTCCACACGTCCCACTACGGGCGGATGTGCCCGATCGAGACGCCGGAGGGGCCGAACATCGGCCTCATCGGCCACCTCGCCACCTACGCCCGGGTGAACGAGCACGGCTTCATCGAGACCCCCTACCGCAAGGTCATCGACGGGCGCGTCACCGACGAGATCGTCTACCTCGCTGCCGACGAGGAGGAGGAGTACGTCATCGCCCAGGCCTCCGCGACGCTCGACGCCGAGGGCCGCTTCGTCGGCGACCGGGTCCTCGTGCGGCGCGGCCCCCAAGGTGCCGGGGTGCGCGTCGGCGCCACCTCGACCTCGTACGGGACGACGAGCGAGGTCGACTTCGTGCCCCCCGCAGAGGTCGACCTCATGGACGTGTCCCCGAAGCAGATCGTGTCGGTCTCGACCGCCCTCATCCCCTTCGTCGAGCACGACGACGCCAACCGCGCCCTCATGGGCGCCAACATGCAGAAGCAGGCCGTGCCGCTGCTCGTTCCCGAGGCGCCCTACATCGGCACCGGCGTCGAGGCGCGAGCGGCGCGGGACGCGGGCGAGGTGATCCTCGCCGAGGGCGACGGGCGCGTCGTCGAGGTCTCCGGCGACCTCCTCACCGTCGAGTACGCGCCCGGCCAGCACGGCCGTGACGGCCAGCCGCTCGGCCGGCGGACCTACCGGGTGGCGAAGTTCCGGCGCTCGAACCAGAACACGTGCATCAACCAGAAGATCCTCGTCAGCGAGGGCGACGAGGTGCACGCCGGGGACGTGCTGTGCGACGGTCCCTCGACGCACAACGGCGAGCTCGCCCTCGGCAAGAACCTCCTCGTGGCGTTCATGCCGTGGGAGGGCTACAACTACGAGGACGCCATCATCTTGTCGGAGCGCCTCGTGCGCGACGACGTCCTCACCTCGATCCACATCGAGGAGCACGAGGTCGACGCGCGCGACACCAAGCTCGGGGCCGAGGAGATCACGCGGGACATCCCAAACCTGTCCGAGGAGATCCTCGCCGACCTCGACGAGCGCGGCATCATCCGCATCGGCGCCGAGGTGGGTCCGGGCGACATCCTGGTCGGCAAGGTCACGCCGAAGGGCGAGACCGAGCTCACGCCCGAGGAGCGCCTGCTCCGGGCGATCTTCGGCGAGAAGGCCCGTGACGTGCGTGACACGAGCCTCAAGGTGCCCCACGGCGAGTCCGGCAAGGTGATCGACGTACGCGTCTTCTCCCGGGACGACGCCCACGAGCTCCCGCCGGGCGTCAACCAGCTCGTGCGCGTCTACGTGGCGCAGAAGCGCAAGATCTCCGAGGGCGACAAGCTCGCGGGTCGGCACGGCAACAAGGGCGTCGTCTCGAAGATCCTGCCGATCGAGGACATGCCGTTCCTCGCCGACGGCACGCCGGTGGACATCATCTTGAACCCCCTCGGCGTGCCCTCGCGCATGAACGTCGGCCAGGTCCTCGAGGCGCACCTCGGCTACGCGGCGCGCTGGGGGTGGCGGGCGCCCGACACCGGGGAGCCGGTCGGCACGGCGCCGGTGCGCGGGACCGAGTCGAAGACCCGGCCGAAGACCGACGCTGCGGTGTGGGTGTCGACCCCCGTCTTCGACGGGGCCCACTGGGACGAGGCGGACCAGGCCGGTCGGCACCCGACGATCCAGGCGATCTTCGAGAACCTACAGCCCGACTCGGTGGACGCCTCGACGCGCCTCATCCAGCCCGACGGCAAGGCGGTGCTCTACAACGGCCGGACGGGCGAGCCCTACGACAACCCCGTGAGCGTCGGGTACATGTACATCATGAAGCTCGCCCACCTCGTCGACGACAAGATCCATGCCCGCTCGACGGGGCCGTACTCGATGATCACCCAGCAGCCGCTCGGGGGCAAGGCGCAGTTCGGCGGCCAGCGCTTCGGGGAGATGGAGGTCTGGGCGCTCGAGGCCTACGGCGCGGCGTACGCGCTCCAGGAGCTGCTCACGATCAAGTCCGACGACGTGCTCGGGCGCGTCAAGGTCTACGAGGCGATCGTGAAGGGCGAGAACATCCCCGAGCCCGGCATCCCCGAGAGCTTCAAGGTGCTCATCAAGGAGATGCAGTCGCTGTGCCTCGACGTCGAGGTGCTGTCCACCTCCGGCGAGGAGATCGAGATGCGAGAGCTCGACGAGGACGTCTACCGCACCGCCGAGGAGCTCGGCATCGACATCAGCCGCCCCGAGCGGGGCTCCGACGAGGAGGACGCGCGCCGCGCCGCGGAGAGGAGCTTCTAGTGCTCGACGTCAACGACTTCGACCAGATCCGCATCGGCCTCGCGACCGCCGACGCGATCCGAAACTGGTCGCACGGCGAGGTCAAGAAGCCCGAGACGATCAACTACCGGACGCTTCGGCCGGAGAAGGACGGGCTGTTCTGCGAGCGCATCTTCGGTCCGACGAAGGACTGGGAGTGCTACTGCGGCAAGTACAAGCGCGTCCGCTTCCGCGGCATCATCTGCGAGCGCTGCGGCGTCGAGGTGACGCGCTCGAAGGTGCGCCGGGAGCGGATGGGGCACATCGAGCTCGCCGCGCCGGTCGTGCACATCTGGTACCTGCGGGGGACGCGCTCGTGGCTCGCGTACCTCCTCATGGGGACCGAGCCGCGCGAGGAGCTCAAGGCGAAGCAGCTCGAGAAGGTCATCTACTTCGCCGCCTACCTCGTGACCCACGTCGACGAGGAGCGCCGGCACCAGGACCTCCCGAACCTCGAGGCCGAGCTCGCCTCCGAGGTCGCCGAGATCGAGCGCGCCCGCGACCTCGAGGTGGAGCGCCGTCTCGCCGCGCTCGAGGCCGAGCTCGCCGAGCTCGAGGCGTCCGGGGCGAAGGAGTCGGAGCTGCGCGCTCGCCAGCGCTCGGTCGAGAAGGAGGTCGCGGCGATCCGCGAGCGCGCCGCGTCCGAGATCGCCCTCGCCCAGCGCGCGCTCGACGAGCTTCGCGACCTGTTCCCGCGCAAGATCATCGAGGACGAGCTCGTCTGGCGGGAGCTCACCGCCCGCTACGGGGACTACTTCGAGGGCGGGATGGGCGCGGAGGCGATCGCGCGCCTCATCGAGCGCATCGACCTCGACGCCGAGGAGCAGCAGCTGCGCGAGGCGATCGACCCGGCGGACGGGCGGCGTCCGCTGTCGGCGCAGCGCAAGCAGAAGGCGATCAAGCGGCTCCGCATCGTCTCCGCCTTCAACCGACGCGACGCCGACGGGCGGCGGATCAACGAGCCGAAGGCCATGATCCTCGAGGCCGTCCCGGTCATCCCGCCGGACCTGCGCCCGATGGTCCAGCTCGACGGCGGCCGCTTCGCCACGTCGGACCTGAACGACCTCTACCGGCGCGTCATCAACCGCAACAACCGGCTGAAGCGTCTGCTCGACCTCGGGGCGCCCGAGATCATCATCAACAACGAGAAGCGCATGCTGCAGGAGGCGGTCGACGCCCTGTTCGACAACGGCCGGCGGGGCCGACCGGTGACGGGACCGGGCAACCGGCCGCTCAAGAGCCTGTCGGACATGCTGAAGGGCAAGCAGGGGCGCTTCCGCCAGAACCTGCTCGGCAAGCGGGTCGACTACTCGGGCCGCTCGGTGATCGTCGTCGGGCCGACGCTCAAGCTGCACCAGTGCGGCCTCCCCAAGCAGATGGCGCTCGAGCTGTTCAAGCCCTTCGTCATGAAGCGGCTCGTCGACGTCGAGCTCGCCCCGAACATCAAGTCCGCGAAGCGAATGGTGGAGCGGCGGCGGCCGCAGGTCTGGGACGTCCTCGACGAGGTCATCAAGGAGCATCCCGTCCTGCTCAACCGGGCGCCGACGCTGCACCGGCTCGGCATCCAGGCCTTCGAGCCGGTCCTCATCGAGGGCAAGGCGATCCAGATCCACCCGCTCGTGTGCACCGCCTTCAACGCCGACTTCGACGGCGACCAGATGGCCGTGCACCTGCCGCTGTCCGCGGAGGCCCAGGCCGAGGCGCGGGTGCTCATGCTCTCGGCGAACAACATCCTCTCGCCGGCGACGGGGCGCCCGATCACGGTCCCGACCCAGGACATGGTCTTCGGCGTCTACTACCTCACCTTGGCCGTCGAGGGCGCGAAGGGCGAGGGCAGGGTCTTCCGGCGCCTCGACGAGGTGGAGGCGGCCTACGAGGCGGGGGACGTCGCGCTGCACGCCAAGATCAGGCTCCGCCGACCGGCACCCGACGGCGAGGAGCCCGAGGAGATCGAGACGACGCCCGGCCGGATGTTCTTCAACGCCGCGCTGCCGGAGGGCTTCGGCTACGTGAACGACGTCATCGGCAAGCGGGCGACGTCGATCGGTGCGATCGTCGAGCGCCTCGCGGCCTCCTACCCGAAGGCGGTCGTCGCCGAGAGCCTCGACCGCATCAAGGAGCTCGGGTTCCGCTTCGCGACGCGCTCGGGGCTCACGATCTCGATCGACGACGTGAAGACCCCGCCGGAGAAGCGAGCCATCCTCGACCGCTACGAGAAGGAGGCGGAGAAGGCCGAGGCGCAGTTCAAGCGCGGGATCATCACCGACGACGAGCGCCGCCAGAAGGAGATCGAGATCTGGACCTCGGCCAACAGCGAGGTCGGGCGCGCGATGGAGCGGAGCCTCGCGAAGATGGCCTTCAACCCGCTCGACATGATGGTCGACTCGGGCGCGCGCGGGAACCCCCAGCAGGTGCGCCAGATCGCCGGCATGAAGGGCCTCGTCTCCAACCCGCGCGGCGAGATGATCCCCCGGCCGATCGTGTCGTCGTTCCGCGAGGGCCTCTCGGTGCTCGAGTACTTCATCTCCACCCACGGCGCCCGCAAGGGGCTCGCCGACACGGCCCTGCGGACGGCGGACTCGGGGTACCTCACGCGCCGACTCGTCGACGTCGCCCAGGAGCTCATCGTGCGCGAGGAGGACTGCGGCACGGCGCGGGGGATCTGGATCGAGGACGTCGCCCCGGACGAGCCGGGGCGCCGCCGCTACCTCGAGACCCGCCTGTACGGCCGGGTCCTCGCCGAGCCCGTGGCCCTGAGCGACGGGTCGCGCCTCGAGACGGGGACGCTGCTCGGCGACGCCGAGGTGTCGGCGCTCGCGGCCGATCCCTCCGTCGCCCGGGTGCGGGTCCGCTCGGTCCTCACCTGCGAGGCCGCCTACGGCGTCTGCGCCGCCTGCTACGGCCAGTCGCTCGCGACCGGTCGGCTCATCGAGCTCGGCGAGGCCGTCGGCGTCATCGCCGCCCAGTCGATCGGCGAGCCGGGTACCCAGCTCACGATGCGCACCTTCCACACCGGCGGCATCGTCGGCGAGGACATCACCCACGGCCTGCCTCGCGTCGTCGAGCTCTTCGAGGCGCGCACGCCCAAGGGCGCCGCGGTCCTCGCCCGGCGCTCGGGCGTCGTCCGCATCGAGGAGGACGAGTCGGGCCGGCGCGTCGTCGTCGTGGCCGACGACGGGACCGAGGAGGCCCACGCCGTGTCGCCTCGCGCGCACCTCGAGGTGGCCGAGGGCCAGGAGGTCGCCGCCGGGGACCCGCTCCTCGAGGGCCCGAAGGACCCGAAGGAGCTGCTCGAGATCAAGGGGATCCGCGAGACGCAGCAGTACCTCGTCGAGGAGGTCCAGAAGGTCTACCGGGACCAGGGCGTCTCGATCCACGACAAGCACATCGAGCTCATCGTGCGCCAGATGCTGCGCCGCGTCCTCGTCGCCGAGTCCGGCGACAGCCCGTTCCTGCCCGGTGAGCGCATCGACGCCCAGCGGTACGCGCAGGTCAACCGGGAGCTCGTCCAGGAGGGGCGCCGACCGGCCGAGGGCCGTCCCGAGCTGATGGGCATCACGAAGGCGTCGCTCGCCACCGACTCGTGGCTCTCGGCCGCCTCGTTCCAGGAGACGACGAGAGTCCTCACGGAGGCGGCGATCGAGGGCCGTTCCGATCAGCTGCTCGGCCTGAAGGAGAACATCATCATCGGCAAGCTCATCCCAGCGGGCTCGGGGTTCAGCCGGTACCGCAGCGTGGAGGTGGAGACCCCCGAGGCCCAGCGGATGGCCTTCTGGTCGTCGGACCTCGCGGAGCCCGGCGCCGAGGAGCTCGCGGCGTGGCTGCGCAACGTCGAGGGCTCCCCCTTCGGCGGCCTCGCGCCGGTGGGGGAGGGCGGGGAGCCCAACCCCGGCCAGGCGGGCGGCGAGACGCCTGCCTCCGACGGCGAGCTGCCCGAGGCGGGCGAGGGAGCGAGCTAGAGCTCGAGCGCAGCGGGCGCGCCGGCAGGCCGGCGCGCCCCGCGCTCGAGCGCGGTGAGCACCGCCGCCGCGGCGGCGACGGCGGCGAGGAAGAAGGCGGCGGCGCTGAAGCCGCTCGGGACGTGCGCCGTCCCCGTCGCACCCGCCAGCGTGTACACGAGGCCCGTGAGGGCGAGGCCGAGCGCGGTGCCGGTCCCGCGCGACATGTTGAGGACCCCGCTCGCCACGCCTGCCTGCACCTTGGGCGCCGAGGCCATGACGGAGGCCGAGTTCGGCGCGATGAACAGGCCAGCGCCCACCCCGAGGAGGGCGAGGGCGGCGACGAGGGGCCCGGTGGCCGGGCGCGTGAGGCCGACGACGGCGAGCACGGCGGCTGAGATCGCCATGCCGCTCACGGTGAGCGGTCGAGGTCCGACGCGGTCCGCGAGACGGCCGGCGAACGGCGCCGTCAGCCCGAGCGCGAGGGGCAGCGCGGCGAGCTCGAGGCCGGTACCGGCAGGGGACAGGTGCCGGCCGTGCTCGAGGAAGAAGGGGATGACGAAGAGCACGCCGAAGAGGACGACGAAGGCGAGCACGCCGCCGGCGATGCCGATGCTGAATGCAGGCCGCTCGAAGAGCGTGAGGTCGAGGAGCGGGTCGCGCGCGCTCCGCTCCCGGCGGACGAAGGCGATCGCGGCCGCCACCGCCGTGACGAGGAGCACGAGGATTGCCGGCGAGGCCCAGCCCCACTCGTCGCCGTAGGAGACGGCGAGGAGCAGCGCGGCGGTCGCCGGCACGAAGAGCACGAGGCCGAGCCAGTCGAACCGGGCGCTGGCCTGGAGGTGGCGGCTGCGCGGCAGGAGGAAGCGGGAGGCGACGATCGCCACGATGCCGACCGGCACGTTGACGGAGAAGATGAGCCGCCACCCCCCGGCGGCGAGGAGCGCGCCCCCGACCGCCGGACCGAGAGCAAGGCCGAGCGCCTGCGCGGCGCCCTGCACGCCGATGCCTCGGCCGAGCGACTCCTTGGGGAGCGCGAGGTAGATGATGGCGACGCTGTTCGCCTGCAGCATCGCGGCGCCGAGCGCCTGGAGGACGCGGAAGAGGTCGAGGCTGAGCAGGCTCGGCGCGAGGGCGCACAGCCCCGAGCCGAGCGTGAAGACGACGAAGCCGTAGCTGTAGAGGAGCTTGCGTCCGACCGTGTCGGCGACGCGCCCGACGGCCGTGACCATCGTCACGAGCACGAGGAGGTAGCTGAGGCCGACCCAGGTGACGGCGCCGACGCTCGCGTCGAAGGCGCGCTGGAGGCTCGGTAGGGCGACGGTCACGATGCTCGCGTCGAGCTGGCCCATGAAGGCGCCGATGCAGACCGTCCCGAGGGCGAACAGGTGGGCCTTGGGGTGCCGCCGGAGCCACTCGGGGCGTCCGGGTTCGCGCAGCAGGGCCGACAGCCCGCGCGCGCGACGCGCCGACACCTCGCCTGGCGGTTCGTCCTCCACCTCGAGGTGCTCCAGCACGCCCCATCCTCCCTCCCCGAAATGGAGAAGTCAAAGAGGTAGGATTGCACACGTAGATAAGCGATCACTTATGGACATCCGGCGACTCACCATCTTCCTCGCCGTGGTCGACGAGGGTGGCTTCACCGCGGCCGCCGCGGCGCTCGGGATGTCGCAGCCCGCCGTGTCCCAGGCGGTGCGCGAGCTCGAGCGCGAGCTGTCGACCGAGCTCTTCCACCGCCTCGGGCGCGGCGTCCGACTCACGCCCGCCGGGGAGGCGCTCGTCGCGCCGGCGCGGCGCGCGCTGCGCGACCTGGCGGCCGGGCGGGCAGCCGTCGACGAGGTCGTCGGCGGGCGCGCCGGCCGCCTCGACCTCGCCTGCCTGCCCACGCTCGCCGTCGACCCCGTCGCACCGCTCGTCGGTGCCTTCCGCCGGTCGTTCCCGGAGGTCACCGTCGTGCTCGCCGCGCCGGAGGACGCCGCGGAGCTCGCCGAGCTCGTCCGCTCGGGGCGTTGCGAGGTGGGGATCACCGAGGCCGAGGCGGCCGCCGGCCTCGTCGCCCACGGGCTCGCGGCCCAGGACTTCCTCGTGGCCGCGCCGCCCGGCGCGCCGCTCGCCTCCCCGGTCGCGCTGGCCGGGCTCGCCGGGCGCCCCCTCGTGGCCGCGCCGCCCGGCTCCTCGACGCGCCGCCTCGTCGACGAGGCCTTCGCTCGCGCGGGCGTCCGACCGTCCATCGCCGTCGAGGCGGCCCAGCGCGAGGCGCTGCTGCCGCTCATCGCCGCGGGCGCCGGCACGGGGGTGCTGCCGCGGCCGCTCGCCGAGGTCGCCGCGCGTCTCGGCTGCGTCGTGGCGACGCCGGACCCCCCGATCGTGCGGCGCGTCGCCCTCGTGCAGCGAGACGCCCCGCTCACCCCCGCGGCCCGCCGGTTCCTGGAGCTCGCCCTCGGGCGCCTGCCCGCCTCGGCGACCGCTCGCCGGCGAGCGCAGCGGTTCGGGGAGCCGGGTCCCTAACCGAGCCATAACCCTTCGCACATCGAAGGCACGTGGACTCCTCATGGCCCTCACACGCTCGCGTCCTACGGTCGCTCCTGCGAGCGCGGCCGGACGGAGGGGGTGGTGGCGAGCGGAGACGATGCCGGGACCGGCGACGCAGGCTCTGCCGGTGCGCCGGGCACGAGACGCCACGCCGCTCGGCGTGGCCGAGGTGGCCGGGGGCGCGCGTGCGCGGCTCGGCCTGCCCCGGCACCGGCCGGGGCCAGAGGTGAACGGAGCGTGTGATGCAGCTGATCGGTGCGGGACTGCCGAGGACGGCGACGCTGTCGCAGAAGATCGCCCTCGAGATGCTCGGGCTCAGGCCCTGCTACCACATGGTCGACGTGCTCGCTGACCTCGGCAGGGCGCGGCGGTGGACCGAGCTGCTCGAGGGCGGCGGAGGCTGGGACGAGGTCTTCGCCGGCTACGAGGCGACGGTCGACTGGCCGGGCGCCTTCTTCTACCGAGAGCTCATCGAGGTCTACCCGGACGCGAAGGTGCTCCTCAGCGTGCGCGACGGCGCCGCGTGGGAGCGCAGCATGCTCGACACCATCTGGGGCGTCCTCTACGGCGACAGCCTCATGCGCGACCTCTCGTCGGCGCGCGCCCGGGTGGACGCGGCCTGGCGCGACTACCTCGAGCTCATGGAGCGGATGTGGCAGAAGAGCGGGCTGCTCGGCTGCGAGGACGGTAGCGGCACCGGCTCGATGGCACGCGCCATGGAGCGCTACAACGCCGAGGTGCGCGCGAGCGTCCCGGCGGACCGGCTCCTCGTGTGGTCGGTGGCCGACGGCTGGGCCCCGCTTTGCGAGTTCCTCGAGGTCCCCGTGCCCGACTCCCCCTTCCCCCGGGTGAACGACAGCGCGGCCTTCGCCGACCGGATCATCGACTCGTCCCTCGCGCTCCTCTGCGACTGGCGACTCCCCGACGGGCGGGCCGCCGCTACGGCGTGAGCGCGGGCGCCGCCGCGCTCGCGCCCGCCGTCCCGGAGGAGGTGCCGCCGTCCGCCCGCCACCTCGGCGGGCGGACGGCGTGGCTCCTCGCCCTGTGCTGCGTCGCGCAGTTCATGGTCATCTTGGACCTGAGCATCGTGAACGTGGCGCTCCCCTCGATCCAGGCGGGGCTCGCCTTCTCCTCGGCGGACCTGCAGTGGGTCGTGGACGCGTACGCGATCGTGTTCGCGGGGTTCCTCATGGTGGGCGGCCGAGCCGCCGACCACTTCGGGCAGCGCAGAACGCTCGTCGCCGCGCTCGGGCTCTTCGCGTTCACCTCGCTCGCCGGGGGGCTGGCTCCCGACGGGGACGTCCTCATCGTCGCCCGCGGCGCGCAGGGCCTCGCCGGCGCGCTCATGGCCGCGGCCTCCCTCGCCGTCATCACGTCGTCGTTCGCGGCTGGACCGGCGCGCAACCGGGCCATCGCCCTGTGGGGGGCGATGAACGGCGCCGGCGGGGCGGCCGGGACGCTCCTCGGCGGGCTGCTCACCGAGGGCCTCGGCTGGCGCTGGGTGCTCCTCATCAACCCGCCGATCGGCGTGGCCGCCGCCGTCCTCGCCGTGCGCCTCGTCGTCGACCGCCGCGGCGAGAGCCGGCGGGGCTTCGACCTCGCCGGCGCGCTCAGCCTCACCGGTGGCCTCTGCCTGCTCGTGCTCGGGATCGTGAACGCGACGAGCGAGCACCTGACCGCCCCGAGCGCCCTCGCGCCGATCCTCGCCGGCGCCGCCCTCCTCGTCGCCTTCGTGCTCGTGGAGCTGCACGTCGCGACCGCGCCGATCGTCCCGCTGCGGCGCATCGGCGGGCCGCTCGCCGGCGCGAACGCGGTCGTGGCGCTGTTCAGCGCGGCGCTCTTCCCGATGTGGTACGTGAGCTCGCTCTACCTCCAGCAGGTCCTCGGCCTCTCGCCGCTCGCCGCGGGCCTCGCCTTCCTGCCGATGGCGCTCGTCATCATGCTCGCCGCCCGGGGGGCCGGCTCGCTCGTCGGCCGCTTCGGGGTCCGGGCGGTCCTCTCGGGCGGGCTGGCGATGATGTGCGGCGGCATGCTGCTGCTCGCCCGCATCGAGCCGAGCGGGAGCGCCCTCGGCTACGTCGTGCTGCCCGGCGTGCTCACGGCCGCCGGGATCGGCCTCGCGGTCGTCCCCTCGACGATCGCTGCCACCCAGAGCGCCGGCCGCGAGCTCGCCGGGCTCGCGAGCGGTCTCGTCAACACGGCGCGCCAGGCGGGTGGCGGCCTCGGCCTCGCGCTCCTCGCCTCGCTCGCGACCGTCGTCACCACCTCGGAGATCGGCCGCAACCGCCCCGTCGACGTGGCGCTGACCGACGGCTTCCGGCTCGCCTTCCTCGTCGGCGCCGCCCTGGTCGCCCTCGCCCTCGTGGCGACCCTCGCGCTCGTGGCGCGCCCGACGGCGGCCGACCCGGGCGCGGGCGGGACCAGGTCCCGGTCGGGAAGGGCGCGCCTTGGCCTGCCCGGCGCCGTGGCGGTGCTGCTCGCCGGCTTCGCTGGCCTCGACTTCGGCGTCGCCGGCGGGAGCGGGGCGCCGATCGGCGCCTACTCGCTCGCCGGTTCCCGCAGCTTCGTGTCGGCCCCGAGCCTGCACCCGCCGCGCCTCACGGTGGTGCGCAGCTCGCTGCCGCCCGCCCCCGCCGACATCATGCTCGCCAGCTTCTACGACCTCACGAGCCCGCCGATGGATGGCCAGAGCGGCCCGCTCATCGTGAACAGCCGGCTCCAGCTCGTCTGGTTCAAGCAGGTCCCTCGCGACGTCGTGGCGTCGAACCTGAGCGAGCAGACCTACGACGGCGAGCCCGTCCTCGCCTGGTGGCAGGGGCGCGTCACCGACACGGGCGCGACCGAGAGCGGCGAGGACGTCGTCGTCGACCGCCACTACCGGGTCGTCGCGACCCTGCGCGGGGCAGACGGCTGGATCATCTCCATGCACTCGCTCGTGATCGTCGGGCACGACGCCTGGGTGACGGCGAACCGGGACGTCCCCTACGACCTCTACCGCTACGGCGGCACCGAGCGCGGGGCGCTCACCGACTCGGCCGTGCAGGAGTACGACCTGCGCACGGGCCGGCTGCTGTACACCTGGGACGCGCTCGACCACGTCCCGCTCTCCGACTCCTACGCCAACCCGCCGCGCAACGGCTTCCCGTGGGACGCCTACCACGTGAACTCGGCGGAGGTCCTGCCGGGGAACCGGCTCCTCGTCTCGATGCGCAACACCTGGGCCGCGTACCTCGTCGACGCGTCGACGGGCCGGGTGCTGTGGACGCTCGGCGGCAAGCACTCGACGTTCCGGTTCGGTCCCGGCGCCTCCTTCGCCTGGCAGCACGACGTCATGCTGCGGCGGGGGTCGCTCGTGACCATGTTCGACGACGAGTGCTGCCAGATCAGCGGCGCCGGCACCTACCTCGCGCCCCGCGCCCCGTCACGGGGGCTCGAGCTCCGGCTGGACCTGGCGACGAGGCGCGCGACCCTCGTGCGCCAGTACGGCCCCGGCACCTACTCGGCCGCCTACATGGGCAGCCTCGACCCCCTGCCCGGCGGCGACGTCCTCGTGGGGTGGGGCGCGGTCCCGCACATCGCCGAGTACACGGCGCAGGGCCGGCTCGTCTTCGACGCGACGCTGCCCGGCCCCGACCTCAGCTACCGCGCCACGCCGCTCGAGCACTGGCGCGGCGAGCCGCTCTCGCCGCCCGCCGGCGCGGCGCGCCGGCGCGGGCGCGGCTCGGTCGTCTACGCGAGCTGGAACGGCGCCACCGAGGTTGCCGCGTGGCGGGTGCTCGCCGGCCGCAGCGCCGCGTCGCTCGTCGCGGTGGCGAGGCGGGCCCGCTCGGGCTTCGAGACGGCGGTGCCGCTGCGGCGCTCGTACCCCGTCTACGAGGTCGAGGCCCTCGACGCGCACGGCCGGGTCCTCGGGACCTCGGCGCCGTTCGGGGCGCGCTGATGGCACCGGCCGGGCGCGCCTCGAGCGTCGCCGACCGTCGCGCGCGCCGGCGTCCGTCGCCACCCGTGGCCGGACCGGCCGGCCGGAGCGTGGGGGGCGCCAGGGCGGCGCGGGTCGGCACCGGGCGCCCGCGCGCTCGCGCGCTGCGACGCGCCGCGGTCGCGCTGGCGCTCGCCGCCACGGCGTTCGCCGCCGCAGCCTGCGGCTCGGGCGGCCATCCGACGGGCACGACGACGACCACGGCGAGCACGCGTGGCTACGGCTACTAGCACCGTCGTGGTCGCGACCCCGCCGGCCGGGCGCGCGCTCGCGGCCGACTCGGCGCTGCCCGGGGCGGTGCGGCGGTGATCCCCTCCGAGGGATCGGCCTCGGCGAGGGGCTCGGGCGGCGGGCGCGTCCTGAGCCGCCGGCAGCTCCTCGCCTCGGCCGCGGGGGGCCTCGTCGGGCTCGTCGCGGCCGGCGTCGTCGGCTACGAGTGGCCGCACGCCGCCGGCCCGGGCGCGTCGCAGTCGGGCGCCGAGGAGGCGTCCGGCGCCGTCGACTCCTTCGTCAGCCGGCCGGACCTGCGCCCGCCGCGGGTGCGCGTCCAGCGCCTCGGCCCGGTCGCCGACCCGGGGCGCCGCATCTTCCTCGCGCTGCGCTACGCGCCGGGGATGTCGGGCCAGCAGGGGCTCGCCATCGTGGACTACGCCGGGCGCCTCGTGTGGTTCCGCCCTGTCGCGGGCGCCGACCCCTTCGACTGCGACGCCCAGCGCTACCGCGGCCAGCCGGTGCTCACGTGGTGGCAGGGCACGGTCGTCGCCGGGCACGGCGCGGGCGTCGGCGAGATGGCCGACGCCTCCTACCGCCGCCTCGCCACGATCCGCGCCGGCGACGGCCTCGCGGCGGACCTGCACGAGCTCAACCTCACCGCGCGCGGCACCGCCCTCGTGACCGCCTACGAGACGGTGACGGCGGACCTCTCGCGCCTGGGTGGATCCCGGCGCGCGGCCGTCCTCGCCGGCCACGCCCAGGAGATCGACCTCGCCACGGGCGCCGTGCTCTTCGACTGGGACAGCCTGCGCCACGTCGGCGTCGAGGAGAGCTACCTGCCGCTGCCGAGTGGCGCGAGCGTGCCCTACGACTACTTCCACATCAACTCGGTCGCCGAGACCCCCGACGGCAACCTCCTCGTCTCGGCGCGCAACACCTGGGCGCTGTACAAGGTCGACCGGTCGAGCGGCGAGGTGCTCTGGCGGCTGAACGGGAAGCGGTCCGACTTCAGCGTCGCGAAGCAGGCTCGCTTCTACTGGCAGCACGACGCCCGCATGCCCGATCCGGCGACGCTCACCGTCTTCGACGACGGGGCGTCCCCGCCGGAGGAGCGGCAGTCGAGGGCCCTCCTGCTCGACGTGGACGCGCGGGCGATGCACGTTCGCCTGCGACGCGCCTACCTCCACCCGGCTCGGTTCCTCGCGGCGAACCAGGGGAGCATGCAGCTGCTGCCGGGCGGGCACGTCTTCGTCGGCTGGGGCAACCAGCCCTACTTCTCCGAGTTCGCACCCGACGGCGCGCTCGTCCTCGACGGCGAGCTGCCGCTCGGCGTGCGCTCGTACCGCGCGTTCAGCCACCCGTGGGTCGGCCGTCCTCTCGAGCCCCCCGCCGTCGCGCTGCGGGCGAACCCCGCGGGCGGCACGACCGTCTACGCCAGCTGGAACGGCGCGACGCAGGTCGCCACGTGGCTCGTCCTCGCTGGACCCAGCGCGTCCTCGCTCGCCCCGGTCGGCTCCCAGCCCTGGTCGGGGTTCGAGACTGCGATCGCCGTCGCGTCGAGCGGTCCGTACTTCGCGGTCGTGGCGCTCGACGCCTCGGGACGCGAGCTGCGCCGCTCCGGGATCGTGCGCCTCTGAGGGCGCGCCGTGACGGCGGGCGAGCCAGTATGGAGCGGCGATGGCACCGCGGGGCTGCATCACGTTGCTCACCGACTACGGCCTCACCGGTGGCTTCGTCGGGGCGCTGCACGCCGTCGCCCAGAAGCTGGCGCCCGGGGTGACGGTCGTCGACCTCGACCACGCGATCCCGGCAGGCGACGTCCGCCTCGGTGCGCTCCGCCTCGAGCGGCTGGTCCCCCTCCTGCCCCCCGGGGTCCACGTCGGCGTCGTCGACCCGGGCGTCGGGGGCGGTCGGCGCGCCGTCGCGCTGCAGGCCGGCGAGGACCACGTCTTCGTCGGGCCCGACAACGGGCTGCTCGTGTGGGCGGCCGAGGCGCTGTCTCCGGCACCGAGCCTCGTCGTCCTCGACCGGGAGGAGTACTTCCTCGAGCGGCGGTCGAGGACGTTCGACGGCCGGGACGTCTTCGTCCCCGTCGCCGCCCACCTCGCGAGGGGCTGCTCGCTCGCCGACGTCGGCTCGCCCGCCGACCCCGGGACGCTCGAGCGCTGCCGACGCCCGGCGCCTCGGCGCCTCGGCGAGGCCGCGTGGGAGCTCGAGGTCCTCCAGGTGGACGGCTTCGGCAACGTCCAGTTCAGCGGCGACGCGGCGCACGTCCGACTCCTCGGGCTCGAGCCGGGCGATCCCGTCGTCGTCGAGGGGGGCGGCGTGCAGCTCGTCGCCACCTTCGCCGAGACCTTCAGCGACGTCGGGCGCGGCGCGCCGGTCGTCCTCGTCGACAGCGACGGGCAGCTCTCGCTCGCGCTGAACGCGGGCCGGGCCGACGAGGTGCTCCGGGCACCTCTCGGCGCGACCGTCGTGCTCCGGCGACCCTGACGCCGGACGGCGCCGAGGCCGCCGCCTGCCGGGTCGCGCCGGGCGCGGGCTCCTCGAGGGCGCACCAGGCTCGCTGACCTGCGCCGCGCCGGCCGAACGTGGTGGCCCTGCGGCTGCCGGTCGGAACCCGGCGTCCCGGCGGCGCGAGCCTCGGCGGTTAGCATGGCCCGCGCCGTGCGGGGCAGGCCTGAGGGCACCGGTCCCGTCGTCCGGACGGGCAGGAACGGGAGCAGCGGTGGGCGTCGTGGAGGTCTCGGTCGCGATCGACGACTACGAGCACGTGCGCGCCCTCGCCGACGGGGACGTCCGCGTCCCCGGCGCCACCTTCACCTTCCACCGCCTGCCGACCCCCTCGGAGATCTTCCACCGGCAGTTCCGCTTCGGCGAGTGGGACGTCTCGGAGATGTCCCTCGCCCTCTACTGCGGCATGCGCTCGGCGGGCGACGAGCGTTTCGTCGCCATCCCGGTCTTTCCGCTGCGCAGGTTCCGCCACTCCTGCGTCTTCGTCGCCGCCAGCTCGCCGCTCCGGCGCCTCGAGGACCTCGCCGGCAGGCGCGTCGGGGTGCCCGAGTGGGGCCAGACCGCGGGTGTCTGGGTGCGGGGGATCCTCGAGGACGACCACGGCGTCGGCCTCGGCGACGTCGAGTGGGTCCAGGGCGGCGTCGCCGAGGTGGGGCGTCCCGAGCACCTCCACCTCGCGCTGCCGCCCGGCGTGCGCCTCGGGCGCGTGGCCGACGCGCCGCTTATCGACAAGCTCCTCGCCGGCGAGCTCGACGCCATCGTCTCGGCGCTGTTCCCCCAGGAGCTCCTCGCGTCCGGTCGCTGCCGGCCGCTCCTCGCCGACTGGCGCGCCGCCGAGCTCGACTACTACGACCGGACGGGGATCGTCCCGATCATGCACCTCGTCGTCGTGCGCCGCGAGGTCCACGAGGCGCACCGCTGGCTCGCGAAGGAGCTCGTCAAGGCCTTCGACGCAGCGAAGGCGCGCGCCCTCGAGCGCCTCTGCTCGGCGCAGGCCTCGCTCTATCCCGTCCCGCACCTCGCCGAGGTCGCGAGCGAGCTCGTCGGGCGCTTCGGGGGCGACCCGTGGCCCTACGGGCTCGAGGCGAACCGGCACGCGCTCGCCACCTTCCTCCGCTACGCGGCCGCGCAGGGCCTGCTCGAGCGGGAGCTCGGACCCGAGGAGCTCTTCGCTCCCTCCTCGATCGACGTCTTCCACGCCTGACCTCGCTGGGGCGACGCGCCGGGCGGCCGTGTTCGGGCGGCTTCGCCGGCCACCCGCTCGCCCTCTCGCCGGCCCGGCTGGTCGTCGCGGCACGCCGCGGGCAGGCCCTCCGGAGGCGTGGTCGCCGGGGCGAACAGAAGATGGCACCACGCGTGCGGTCGTCGCGCACCATGCTGGGAGACCGATGCGCTGCGCGTCGGGCGCCCTCGCGGCGCGCGAGGTGGGCTGGCGGCGCCCTCGGGGTGGTGCCGTCGGGCCCGCGCGCCGGTCGGGGCTCCTGGCGCTCGCCGGCCTGGCGGGGCTGGTCGGCGCCGTGGTCTCCTCGGCGAGCGGGGCCGAGGCGCTCGCGGCGCCGCGGCCGCGTGCGGCCGTTCCGACCGGCTGGCGGGTCGGGATGGCGCCGACGGTCGGCTTCGTGCGCGCCCATCGAGGGCTGTTCCCGAGCTCGACCGCCTCGGCGCCGACGTCCGGGGTCTCCGACCTCACGTACGGCGGGGGCCAGGTGATCAGCGGGGCGCCTCGCGTCTACCTCGACTTCTGGGGGAGCCAGTGGGGGAGCGAGACCACCGACGCGGCGGGCGACGCGACCTTCTCGGGGGACCCCGACGCGCTCGCGCCGACCCTCCAGGAGCTCTTCAGGGGCCTCGGCAGCGGGGGAGAGACCTGGAGCGGCACGACCACCGAGTACTGCGAGACCGGGTCGATCGTCGTCGAGACCGGCGCGACGAGCTGCCCGTCGGGGGCGACGAGCGTCGGCTACCCTGCCGGCGGCGCGCTCGCGGGGGTCTGGGAGGACGCGGCCTCGCCCGCGCCCGCGTCGGCGACGCCCAGCCAGATCGCGCAGGAGGCGATCGCCGCGGCCGCGCACTTCGGGAACGGGTCGCCGAGCGCCAACGCGAGCGCGATCTACGTCGTCGTCTCGCCGACCGGGACGAACCCCGGCGGCGGCTTCGGCACGACCTACTGCGCCTGGCACGACGACACCGCCGACGGCTACTCGGTGCAGCCGAGCTACCCCGGCGAGGACCTGCCCTTCGTCAACCTCCCCTACGTCCCCGACGCCGGCGCGGACTGCGGCGCGTACTCGGTGGACGCGGGGAGCGCCGGCCTCCTCGACGGCCTCACCGAGGTCGCGGTGCACGAGTACGCCGAGACGCTCACGGATCCCTTCCCGCCCACGGGCTGGATCGACCCGAACGGCTACGAGATCGCCGACAAGTGCGCCTACCTCCCCTTCGGCGAGCCCAGCGGCGTGCAGGACGTCGCCCTGTCGACCGGCACCTTCGCCGTCCAGTCGCTGTGGTCGAACGGCCTCGGCCGCTGCGTCGTCGCTGCGCCGGTGCTCTCGGACGGCTCGCCGGATCCGGGCGTCGTCGACCTGTCGGCTCCTTCGAGCGAGACGACCGACGTGCACGACACCGCGCACGTCGCGCTCTCCGTCGACGACCCCGGCGAGACGGTCTCCTTCGGCGCTACCGGCCTGCCGCCGGGCCTCGAGATCGACCCCGCGACGGGGCTCGTCTCGGGCTCGCCGAGCGCGACCGGGACCTACTCGGTCACCGTCACGGCGAGCGACGCCGCGGGCAGGCAGGCGCGGGCGTTCTTCCCCTGGATGGTGCCCGGGACCGACGACGTGCGCTTCGCGAGCGGGTACGCGCTCGAGACGAGCGTCCCCGGTCGAGCCGTCGACCTCGACGTCGCGGCGGCGTCGTCCTCGGCCGGGTTCCCCGTCTCCTACGAGGCGAGCGGGTTGCCGCCCGGGCTCTCGATGTCGTCCACGGGGGTCGTCTCGGGCTCGCCGAGCGCGACCGGGACCTTCGCCGTGTCGCTCGTGGCGACCGACGCCGCCGGCGCGAGCGCCGCGACGTCCCTCACCTGGAGGGTCCTGCCGGCGAGCGCGGTGGTCGACCTCGCGAGCCCCGCCCTCGCATCGACGACGGTCGGCGGCCCGGTCGACCTCTCCCTCAGCGCGACCGACGCGGGCGTGGCGGTCGCGAGCTACGGCGCCACCGGCCTGCCGCCCGGGCTCGCGCTCGATCCCTCGACCGGCGTCATCTCGGGGGTGCCGACGGCCGCGGGGACCGACGCGGTCGTCCTCTCGGCGACGGGCGTGGACGGCTCCGTTGCGAGCCGGTCGCTCGCCTGGACGGTCGAGCCGGACGCCGTCGCGCTCTCGAGCCCCGGCGCCCAGCGCACGACGGTCTCCCAGGCCGTCGACCTTCCGCTCAGCGCCACGGACGCCGCCGGGTCGAGCCTGTCCTACGGCGCCACCGGCCTGCCGCCCGGGCTCGCGCTCGATCCCTCGACGGGCGTCATCTCCGGCGTGGCGACGGTCGCGGGGACCTACGCCGTCACCGTCAGCGCGCGCGCGGCGACGGGCGCCTCGGCGAGCGCGACCTTCGACTGGCGCGTCCTGCCCGCCCCCACCCGGGCCGCGCCGCCGCCCGCCGCGGTCGGCCGTGCCCAGCTCGCGGCGCCTGCCTCCGGGGTCGTCCGGGCGGGCGGGACGGTCCGCCTCGTTCGCACCGTCACGCGCGGCCTGCGGGTGACGGTCACGGTGCCTCGCGGCGCGCTGGCGCCGGGCACGACGGTGAGCCTGTACCCGGTGGCGAGCGCTACCGGCCTGCGCGAGGCGGTCCGAAGCGGCCAGCGGCTCCTCGCGGGGTTCGCGCTCTCCTGGCGCGCCCCGACCGGCGGGGCGCCCGTGGCGAGGCTGCCGGTCGCAGTGGTGCTCGACGGGCGCGCGCTCGCCGCCGGGGACGCGCTCTACGAGGTCACCTCGCCGGGTCGCCGGTCGCGCCCGACAGCGACCGGGCGCGCCGTCGGGCGCCTGGAGCTCTCGCGTCCGGGCGTGGTCGTCCTCGTCGCGACGCCCGGCGTCGCCGTCGTCGGCGACGGACGCCTCGTGCTCGACGGTCGCGGGGTCGAGGTCCTCCTCGCGTGCTCGCGCAGCGCCTGCCGGGGGGTCGCGACGCTCGAGCAGGTCCGTGTCGTGGCGGCGCGCGAGCGCGTCGTGAGGGACGTGCAGGTCGGACGGCGCACGGTGCGGCGCACCGTGACGCAGGTCGCGCGCCGGCGGACGGTTGTCGTCCTCGCCCGCGCGCGCTGGTCCGCCCCGGCCGGCGCGGCGCGCCTCGTCGTCCTCGCGCTCGCCGCGCCAGGTCGGGCCGTGCTCGAGCCGCCCTCGCGGCCAGTCTCCGCCACGCTCGAGGTGACGGTGGCGGGCGGAACCGGGCTCTCCCGGCGCGTCGTCGTCGTCCGAGGCGGCGAGCGGGCCCACCTGGCGGCGAGCCGGTCGTTCGGCGCCGGCCGGGCGCGAGGAGGCGCCGCTCGCTGACCGCTCGCCCGTCCCGGGCGACCCACACCGTCGCCGACGGGCCGGGCCCCCGGTCCCCGCGCGGGATCGGGCCTGGCCCGACTCGGTGCGCCGTGCGCCCGGTCCCCCCGAAGCCCTCAGGAGCGCACGATGTGGCAGGTGCGCACGGGCTCGAGGCGGTAGACGACGCGGGGGAGGCGCACGGCGACGACGATCCGCCGGCCGTGGCGGATCTCCACCTCGTGCACCGTGACGAGGCGTCGCACGACGACGAGCCGGCGCACCCTGACGCGGCGCCGGTGGCCGTCGACGAGCCGGAGGACCGTGCGGGTCTCCCAGCGGCGAAGCGGGACGCGCCGGTGCACGACGACCCGCCGGCGCACGGCGACGACGATCCGCCGGCCGTGGCGGATCTCCACCTTGTGCACCGTGACGAGGTGGGTCTCGACGGTGCAGACCCGGCGGGTCGTCGTCACCGTCGGGGAGACCGTCACCGTCGGGGAGACCGGCGGGGCGGCGATCGTGACGAGCCTCGTCGCCTGCGCCGACGGGCCGCCGTCGTTGCTCACGGTCTGGCCGGTGAACACCACCGACGTCGAGGTCCCCGCGGAGTTCGTGACGGTGAGGCGCACGTCGTAGGTACCGGCGGCGCCGTAGGTGTGGGAGGTAACGGGCGTCGTCGTCGTGGCCGTCGTGCCGTCGCCGAAGTCCCAGGCGTAGGAGACGACTGAGCCGACCGGGCTTCGCGACGCGGACGCGTCGAAGGTGGTCGGCGAGCCGGCCGGCGCCGCCTCGACCGAGAAGGAGGCGACGGGCGCCTGGTCCGGGGTGATGGCGATGCCGATCGGCTCGTAGCCGACGGTGATCGGCGAGCCCGGGGTGCCGGTCTCAAGGTCGATCGGCGTGACGGTGTTCGAGCCCTGGTTCGGGACGTAGGCGGTCCTCCCGTCCGGCGTGATGGCGATCGCGTCCGGGTTCGTGCCGACGGTGATCGGCGACCCCGCCTGGCCGGTGGCGAGGTCGATCGGCGTGACGGTTTTCGAGCCGTCGTTCACGACGTAGGCGGTCGTGCCGTCGGGCGTGATGGCGATGGCCGTCGGAAGGTTCCCGACGGTGATCGGCGACCCCGCCTGGCCGGTGGCGAGGTCGATCGGCGTGACGGTGTTCGAGCCCTTGTTCACGACGTAGGCGGTCTTCCCGTCGGGCGTGATGGCGATGGCCGTCGGAGAGTCCCCGACGGTGATCGGCGCCCCCGCCTGGCCGGTGGCGAGGTCGATCGGCGTGACGGTGCCCGGAGGGCCGCCGGAGCCCAGGAGGTGGTTGACGTCCACGACGTAGGCGGTCCTCCCGTCGGGCGTGATGGCGATCGCGTAGGGGTTCGTGCCAACGGTGATCGGTGACCCCGCCTGGCCGGTGGCGAGGTCGATCGGCGTGACGGTGTTCGAGCCGAAGTTCGCGACGTAGGCGGTCTTCCCGTCCGGCGTGATGGCGATCGCCCTGGGGAAGGCGCCGACCGGGATCGCCTGCCCGTCCGTGCCGGTGGCGAGGTCGATCGGGGTGACGATGTTGTTGTTGAAGTTCACGACGTAGGCGGTCGTGCCGTCCGGCGTGATGGCGAGGTAGAAGGGACCGGGACCGGCCGGCATCGGCGGACCCGCCTGGCCGGTCGCGAGGTCGATCGGCGTGACGGTGTCCCCCGAGCCGCCGTTCAAGATCGCGACGACCGCCGTCCAGCCGGTCGTGCTCGCCGACGCGGGCCCGGCCGCGATC
>DATGLP010000003.1 GCA_035294085.1 Acidimicrobiales bacterium
CACCGGGCCAAGCTCGTCTGCTCGGGCATCGCCGACCCCTCGACGCTCGAACAGCTCTCGTCGCTGATCGGGGAGGAGGAACGGCCCGTCGACTCGACCACCCTCGACTCGAGCGGGCAGCGGACGACGACCTGGAGCCGGGCCACGCGCCGGCTGGCACCCGCCCACGCGCTGCGGCGGGTCGCGCCCGGCGAGGCCGTCCTCGTCTACGGGCACCTCGCCCCGGCCCGCCTCGAGCTGCGGCCCTACTACGCCGAGCGCTCGCTCGCGCGCCGGGCTCGCCCCGCGCCGTCGCCCGGACCCGGGGGCGGACGCGCCCCGACGAGCTGAGGCAGTACGTCCGCCGCGAGCCACCTCGCCCGCGAGCCACCTCGCCCGCGTGCCACCTCGCGTCGCGCGCCCGTCGCGCGTACGGACCGCGCAACCGAACATTCACCGACGCTTCAGCGGCGAGTCGGCGCGTGGCCACCTCGTGTTCAGGCCACCTCGGTACGTTCGCCACCGCTATGTGCGGCGCGAAGCAGCAGGCGGGAACGGGCGATCTGGCCGGCCCCCAGCCGGAGGCGGACGCCCGTGCGGGCGTCGGGGAGCTCCCGGCGCTCTCGGCGCGGGACGTGTCGGTCGGGTTCGGCCCCTCGAGGGTGCTCGACGGCGTCTCCCTCGACGTCGCTGCGGGGGCGGTGACCGCGCTCATCGGTCCCTCCGGGTCGGGCAAGACGACCCTGCTGCGCTCCTTCAACCGCATGAACGACCGGGTGCGTGGCCACTGGCGACGTGGCTCGATCCGCTTCGCTGGCGTGGAGGTCGAGCAGCTCGACCCGACGGTGCTCCGCCGGCGCGTCGGGATGGTCTTCCAGCGCCCGAACCCCTTCCCGATGTCCATCCTCGACAACGTCGTCGCCGGGGTGCGGGCGCACCGCCTCGCCCGGCGCTCGGAGCTGCGAGACCTCGCGGAGACCTGCCTCGCCGAGGTCGGCCTGTGGCACCACGTCGCCGACCGCCTGCACGACTCGCCTTTCCGCCTCTCCGGCGGCCAGCAGCAGCTGCTGTGCCTCGCGCGGGCCCTCGCGGTGCGGCCGGAGGTCCTCCTCCTCGACGAGCCGACCTCCTCGCTCGACCCGCGCTCAACCGAGGCGGTGGAGGAGCTCGTGCGCCGCTGCACGCCGCGCCTCACGGTCGTGATCGTGACGCACGACCTCCGCCAGGCTCGGCGCCTGTCGGACGAGACCGTCTTCCTCGCCGCAGGGCGCCTCGTCGAGGCCGGCTCGACGCAGCGGCTCTTCGCCCGCCCCGAGCGCCCGGAGACGGCGCGCTACCTGGGCGGCGCGAGCGACCTCGTGGGGAGCAGCTGAGGGTGGCGCTCCCCGCACGAAGGCTCCGGCCGCCCGCGACGGACGGGTGGTCGGCGCAGCGCAACTGCCCCGCCACGTCCCCTGCGGGACGACGAACGAAAGGGAACTGCCAGTGACAGGACGAGACAGAGCACGCGGCTGGCCGAAGGTGGCTCTCGCCCGCGCCGCGGCGATCGCCGCGGCGGGCGCCCTCGCCGGAGGCCTGCTCGCCGGGTCGCCAGCGCACGCCTCCGCGGTGCGGGGGCGTCACGCCGCAAGGAGCGCCGGGAGCGCGCTGGCCAGGGCGCAGGCCGAGCTCGCGCGCTTCGAGCGCGCGGCTCCTCGGGGGGTCTCGCTCTCGGAGACGGGGTCCACGCTCTTCTACCCGCTCTTCTCGGCTTGGGCGCAGGCCTACCGCGCGGCGCGGCTCGAGACGGCTGCCACGGGATCGGGCGCCGGCCAGTCCGACGCGCTGAAGGGCACCGTGGACATCGGCGCTTCGGACGCCTACCTGCCGCCGAGCGACCCCCCGACCCTGCTCAACATCCCGGTCGTCGTCTCCGCCCAGCAGATCGACTACAACCTGCCGGGTCTCGGCGGCCGCACGCACCTCCGGCTCGACGCGGCGGTGCTCAACGGGATGTACACGGGGTCGATCACCTACTGGGACGACAGCGCCATCGCGAGGCTCAACCGCGGCGTGCGGCTGCCCCACATCCCGGTCATCCCGCTCCACCGCTCCGACGGCAGCGGCGACACCTTCATGTTCACCTCGTACCTCGACTTCCAGGACCCGCAGAGCTTCGTGGCCGCGCTCGGCGGCCCGAACACCTCGGTCGCGTTCCCCCGGACCCCGAACGCGCTGGCCGAGAACGGCAACTCGGGCATGCTGGCCACCTGCGAGGCGACGCGTGGCTGCGTCGCCTACATCGGGGTGAGCTACCTGCGCTCGGCGCTCGCCCACGGTCTCGGGGTGGCCGCGCTGCTGAACGGCAGGGGGAGCTTCGTGCTGCCGACGCCCCGCAACATCTCGAACGAGGTCGCGAGCTACCCGAAGATCCCTGCGAACGGCACGATCTCGCTCATCGACTCGCGCTCGAGGCGTGCCCGCTACGGCTACCCGATCGTGAACTTCGAGTACGCGATCGTGAACGCCGTCCAGCCGAGTCCCCAGCGGGCGGCGGCGATCCGGGCGCTGCTCGCCTGGGGGATGGACGAGCGCCGGGGCGCGGCGCCGCGCTTCCTCGATCCCATCTACTTCCAGCCGCTCCCGCTGAACGCCCTCGAGGTCGCCATCGGCCTCCTCCAGCGGATCGGGCGCTAGGCCGGGCGCGGTGGGCGCACGCCGACGCACGCGGGCGCGCGGTCGCGCGGCCCTGAGCGCCCGTGCCGGGGCCGAGGCGGCGGGAACCCCCCCACCCCCGCCGCCTCGACGTCCTGCCGGCACGGTCCGGGCGGTCACCTCGCCGAGCGCGCCGCGGGCGGTGCGCTGGGTGAGCGGGACGCTGGCGGTGGTCCCGCTCGGGGCGCTCGCCGCCATGCTGGCCATCCTCGTCGCCGAGGCGGTCCCGGCGATCCGCTACAACGGCTGGCGCTTCTTCACGTCGAGCGCCTGGAACCCGGGCAACGCCTACGCTCCCGTCGTGCGCGCGCCGGTGCCGCACCCGCCGGGCGCCCGCTACGGTGCCTGGCCGCTCATCGCCGGCACGCTGGAGTCCTCCGCCATCGCGCTCGCCGTCGCCCTGCCCGTCGCGCTCGGTGCGGCGATTCTCGTCGTCGAGAAGCTCCCTCGGCGCGCCGGCGCGGCCATCGGGTGGTGCCTCGAGACGCTGGCGGGGGTGCCGAGCGCGGTCATCGGGCTGTGGGGCGTGCTCGTCTTCGGCCCCTTCCTCGCCGCGCACGTCTACCCTGCGCTCCAGCACGTGCCGGACGTGCCCGTCCTCGGCGTGCTGCGCGGCAGCTTCAACCCCGCCGGCCAGGGCCTGCTCACGGGTGGTCTCGTCCTCGCGGCGATGATCGTCCCCATCATCGCGGCGACGACGCGCGACCTGCTGCGCCAGGTGCCGGTGGCCGCCAAGGAGGGGGCCGTCGCGCTGGGGATGACCGACGCCGAGGCCTTCCGCGCCGTCCAGGCGCGTTGGATCCGCACCGGGGTGATCGGCGCGGCGGCCCTCGGCCTCGGTCGGGCGCTCGGCGAGACGATCGCGATCGCCCTCGTGAGCGGGAGCAGCTTCGGCCTGGCGACGAGCCTGTACGGTTCGATGACGACGATCGCGGCGACGATCGTCACCCAGCTCGACTCGGCCCAGGCCGATCCGAGCGGCCTCGCGGTGCGCACCCTCGCCGAGGCGGCGCTCGTGCTGTTCGCCATCACGCTCGCCGTCAACGTCGCGGCACGCCTGCTGACCCGGCGTGCCGGTCGCGGCCTCGCCCTCCCGGTGGGGGCGGTCGCGTGAGCACCGCCGTTCCAGCTGCCGTCGGGGTGCCTCGCCGCACGCGGGCCGCGCAGCGCCGTCGGCTCGGGAGCCTCGCCTTCTGGATGGCGTGCGCGGCGGGTCTCGCGCTCGTCCTCGCGCCGCTCGCGTGGATCGTCGAGAGCACGGTTCAGCGAGCCGTTGCCGGGTGGCGGTGGGGCATCTTCGTCCACGCGTCGACCGGGACCGGGGGCGGCCTCGCCAACGCCCTCGCCGGCACGGCGGCCATCACCGCCGGGGTCGTCGTGCTCGCCGGCACAGCCGGCGTGGGGACCGGCGTCTTCCTCGCGGAGGTGGCCCGCCCCGGCCGCCTGGCGTCGATCGTGCGTCTCGGGGCGGAGCTGCTCTCGGGCGTCCCCTCGATCGTCTTCGGCTACTGCGGCTACCTCGCCCTCGTCGTCGGCCTGCACTGGGGGTTCTCGCTCCTCGCGGCGGTCCTCGTGCTCGCGCTGCTCGTGGTTCCCTACGTCGCGAAGTCGACGGAGCTGGCGCTCGGACAGGTGCCGCTCGCGTACCGCGAGGGCGGCGAGGCGCTCGGCATGCGGCCCGGCCACCTGCTCCGGCGAGTCGTGCTGCCGAGCGCGCTCCCCGGTATTCTCACCGGCCTCCTCGTCGCCGTCGCGATCTCGGTCGGGGAGACGGCACCGCTCCTCTACACCGCGGGCTACTCGAACGCCTACCCGAGCGGCGCGCTCGTGCACGCCCAGGTCGGCTACCTCACCTACGCCGCCTACGCCTTCTACGACGAGCCGGGCGCCGCGGCCCGCGCCCTCTCGGCGGACGCAGCGGTCCTGCTCCTCGCGCTCGTGGTGCTCGCCATCACGGCCTCCCGCCTCGTCGTGCGCCGCGCGCAGCGCTACGCGCCCGACGCGTCGCCCACCGGGCGCGCCGGCGCGCCGACGCGACGCCGGTCGCCGAGCCGGGCCGGAGGCGACGTCGGAGGCGATCAGTAGGCGGCGAGCTCGAGCGCGGCCTGCGCGATGTCGGAGACCTGGGGCAGTGTCGCCCCGAGCAGGTTGGGCTCGTAGCCCACCCAGACGTCCTTCGCCGCGCAGCGGCGCACCGGGGCGTCGAGGTACGCGAAGCACTCGTCCGCGGCGAAGGCGGCGACCTCCGCGCCGAAACCGCTCGTCAGCACGTCCTCGTGGACGACGAGGAGGCGGCCCGTGCGCTCGAGCGAGGTGGCGACCGCCTCCCGGTCCCACGGTGCGAGCGAGCGCAGGTCGAGGATCTCGACCTCGACGCCTGCCTCGGCGACCCGCTGCGCGGCGAGGAGCGATCGCTGCACCGTCGCGCCCCAGGTGACGATCGTGAGGTCCCGGCCCGCCCGGACGAGGTCGGCTCGGCCGAGCGGCACGACGTAGTCGGGGGGTGGGAACGGGTCCATCGCGTGGCGCTGGCGGTAGAGGTGCTTGTGCTCGAGGAACAAGACCGGGTCCTCGCAGCGCCACGCGGCGCGCAGGAGCCCCGCCGCGTCGCGGGCGCGAGAGGGGAAGAGCACGATCAGGCCAGGGATGTGGGTGAAGATCGACTCGCCACACTGGGAGTGGTAGATCGCGCCGCCCTGCACGTAGCCGCCGATGGCGCAGCGCAGCACCATCGGGACGCTGAAGCGGCCGGCCGAGCGCCAGCGCATCGTCGCCGCTTCGGAGCGCAGCTGGTGCATGGCCGGCCAGATGTAGTCGAAGAACTGGATCTCGGGGAAGGGTCGCAGCCCGCGCAGCGCCTGGCCGATGGCGCGCCCGACGATGTTCGCTTCCGCGAGCGGCGTGTTGTAGCAGCGGTCCTCGCCGAAGCGGCGCTGCAGCCCGAGCGTCGTGCCGAAGACCCCGCCGAGCCCGGGCACCGCCTCGAGCGCCTCGTCGCTCGCGTCGGCGACGTCCTCGCCGAAGACGCGGACGCGCTCGTCGAGCGCCATGAGCTCGTGGAGGGTGCGCTGGATCGCCTCGCCGAAGAAGACGCGCTCGCCCTCCTCCGGCGGCGCAGGCGGATCGGCGATGCGGGGCAGCGCGACGAGGTGCTCGGTGACGCTCGACGGCAGCGGCCGTCGCGCCTCGAGCGCCTGGGCGGCGGCCGCGGCGACGAGGGCGTGGACCTCGCGGCGGATCTCGTCGGCCTGGCCGGGCGCGAGCACTCCTGCGACGGTGAGCTCGTCCTCCATCCGGCGCAGCGGGTCGCGCCGGGCCTCCCCCGCGAGGTCCTCCGGCGGGCGGTACTTCGCCTGGTTGTCCGAGGACGAGTGCGAGTACGGGCGCGTCACGGAGGCGTGGATGAGCGCGGGACCGCCGCCCGCGCGCGCCCGCGCGACGAGCTCGGCGCCTGCCCGGCGGCTCGCGAAGTAGTCGCAGCCGTCGATGCGCGCCACGCGAAGGCCCGGGAAGCCCGCGACGAGCTCGGAGATCGGCGCCGGTGCCTGGTCGCGTACCGGCACGGAGATCGCGTACCCGTTGTCCGGGACGACGTAGCAGACCGGCAGCCGCAGCCGGCAGGCGGTGTTGAGGCTCTCCCAGAACTCGCCCTCGGAGGTCGCGCCCTCGCCGAGGGAGACGTAGGTGACCTCGTCTGCCGGCGCTTCGAGCCCTGCCGGGCGGCGGCGCGCGAGGTAGGCGCCGGCCTCGGCGCAGCCGACGGCCGCGAGGCACTGGCTGCCCGTCGGGCTCGACTGCGAGACGATGTGCAGCTCGGGTCGGCCCCAGTGCGAGGGCATCTGGCGCCCGGCGGAGTCGAGGTCGTCCGCCGAGCCCACCGCGTGGAGCAGGACGTCCTTCGGCGTGATGCCGAGGGCGAGCACGAGGGCGAGGTCGCGGTAGTAGGGGAAGAACCAGTCGTAGCTCGGTCGCAGCGAGCGGGCGATCCCGAGGTAGAGCGCCTCGTGGCCGGCGCCGGCGATGTGGAAGAAGGCGCGCCCCTGCTTGTGCAAGGTGAGCTGGCGGTCGTCGAGGGCGCGCGACAGGCACGCGAGGCGGAAGTCCTCGAGCAGCTCGCGCACCGGCACCCCGCGGTAGCAGGCCGGCGGCCCGTGCGCCGCGCGCCGACCGTCCTCGGGCGACACCGCCGTCGTCACGGCACCGCCCCCGGCGCCGGCGAGCTCGTCGGGACGCGGTGCACGGCCTCACGATAGTGAGGGCTCCCGCGCGCTGCTGGATCGTCGGCGGCGCTCCCGCGCCTACCGGGCGCGGCGAGCGAGGGTCTAGACTCGCGGGGTCGACGAAGGGAGGAGCCCCGTGCCGGCCGGCGTGCTCGCCAACATCCTGGGGCCAGACGGTCTCATCGTCATCGCCGTCATCGTCATCGTCCTGCTCTTCGGCGGCTCCCAGCTGCCGAAGCTGGCCCGTGGCCTCGGCAGCGCCTCGCACGAGTTCCGCAAGGGCCTCGAGGAGGGTGAGCGCGCCGCCGCGACGAAGCAGGAGGCCGACCGGGAGACGAGCTCCTAGCGCGCCGGGCGAACGCCGGCACGCCAGGGAGGCCCCCGTGGCGCGCGAGAGGCGCGCCGTTCCCTTCGGCGCCCACGTCCTCGCCGAGTACGCGCTCGGCGTCGCGGCGATCGCGACCGGCCTGCACCTCGGCGGCGGCGCCCGCCTCGCGCTCGGCGGCGCCGGCGGGCTCGTCGTGGCGCTCAACCTCGTGAGCGGCACGCCGCTCGGCCTCGCGCGCCTCGTGAGCCGCCGCCAGCACCACGTGGCCGACCTGCTCGTCGTCGCGGCGCTCGCCACCTCGCCCGCCTACGCGCACCGGGCCCTCGGCGTCGCGGGCATGGCGCTGGCCGAGGCGACGGCGGCGGTCCTCGTCGCGCTCGAGCGCAGGACGCGCTACAGCGTGCCGGCGGCGGCGACGGTCACGCCGCCCGGGCGCCGGGCATCGCCCGTCGCGCCGCGGGTGGCACGCCGGCTCGGCCGGGCCGCCGGCACCGGCCGTCGCATCGCCCGGGCCCTCGCCGCGGCGCCCGAGGGCGGGGGCGCCGGTTGGCCCGGCCGAAGGCCCCGTCGCTAATGTCGGCGCCGTGACCGACGGAGCCTCGCGGCGCCCGCCCCGTCCCTGCCCAGCCAGCCCGAGGCGGCGGGTCGCGCGCTGGCGCCGGCTCGGCGCGCCCCTCGGCATCGCCCTCGGGGCGCTCGCGCTCGGCGGCTGCACGGTGCCCACCTTCGGCGCCTTCCGGGGCTCGACGGTCCAGGGCCACGACGAGTTCAAGCTCTGGTTCGGCATGGCGATCGCCGGCCTCGCCGTCGCCGTCATCGTCTGGGGCCTCATCTTCTGGTCCGTCGTCGCCTACCGGCGCCGCCACGACGACGAGATGCCGCGGCAGTTCCGGGAGCACCTGCCGCTCGAGGTGCTCTACACGGTCATCCCGATCGTTATCGTGGCAGTGATCTTCTACTTCACGTTCGTCACCGAGGACTCGATCGACGCCGTGGCGAAGAAGCCGGCCGAGATCGTCCACGTCCTCGCCTACCAGTGGGGCTGGTCGTTCACCTACTACGACGGCAGCGGGCACTACCAGCGCGTGCGGATCCAGACCGCGTCGCAGCCGCAGCCGACCGCGCTGCCGGCCACCTCGTCGGAGTACCCCCAGATGGTGCTGCCCCTCGGGGAGACGACGAGGATCGTGCTCAACGCCGCCGACGTCATCCACGCCCTCTACGTCCCGGCGTTCAACTTCAACCGCCAGGCGATCCCCGGGATCACGAACGTCTTCGACTTCACGCCGACCCAGGCGGGGGTGTTCCCCGGCCAGTGCGTGCAGTACTGCGGCCTCTACCACTCTGAGATGCTCTTCAGCGTGCGCGTCGTGACCCCCGCCCGTTTCCAGCGCTGGCTCGCGGCCGAGCAGGGCGCGCAGGCCTCGTCGCAAGCCGCCGGAGGCACGGCATGACCCTCGTCGTCGAACGCCCGCCCGACCTCGGACGCCCGGGGGAGCCCGAGCCCGAGCACGGTCCGTCGGGGATCTTGAAGTGGATCACCTCGACGGACCACAAGGTGATCGGCAAGAGCTACCTCATCACCTCCTTCCTCTTCTTCCTCCTGGCGGGCCTGATGGCGATGATCATGCGCACCCAGCTCGCCTCGCCGGACGCGACCGTCGTGAGCCAGCACACCTACAACGAGCTGTTCACGATGCACGGGAGCCTGATGCTCTACCTGTTCGCCGGGCCCTTCGCCTTCGGCGGCCTCGCGAACTACATCGTCCCGCTGCAGGTCGGCGCGCCGGACATGGCCTTCCCCCGGCTGAACGCCCTGAGCTACTGGCTCTACCTGAGCGGCGGCCTCATCATGGTCGGCGGGTTCCTCACCGTCGGTGGGGCCGCCGACTTCGGCTGGGTCGCCTACGCGCCGTTGTCGAGCATCGTGCACTCGCCGGGCGCTGGCCCCGACATGTGGATCGTCGGCCTCATCCTGACTGGCTTCTCGGCGATCTTCACGGCGGTCAACATCATCACCACCGTCTTCTACCTGCGCGCCCCGGGCCTCACGATGTTCCGCCTCCCGATCTTCAGCTGGAACATGGTCGTCACCGGGATCCTCATCCTCATCGCCTTCCCGGTGCTCACGGCGGCCGTCGTGATGCTCTGGGCCGACCGCCACATCGGCGCCCACATCTACTCGGTGGCTGGCGGGGGTGTGCCGGTGCTGTGGCAGAACCTCTTCTGGTTCTTCGGGCACCCCGAGGTCTACATCCTCGCCCTGCCCTACTTCGGGATCGTCACCGACGTGCTCCCGGTCTTCTCCCGCAAGCCGATCTTCGGCTACCGAGGGATGGTCTTCGCGACGATCGCCATCGCCTCGCTGTCGACGGCGGTGTGGGCGCACCACATGTTCACGACGGGCGTCGTGCTCCTGCCCTTCTTCTCGATCATGTCCTACCTCATCGCCGTCCCGACGGGCATCAAGTTCTTCAACTGGATCGGGACGATGTGGCGGGGCTCGCTCGTGTTCAGGACCCCGATGCTCTTCTCGGTCGGGTTCCTCATCGTCTTCCTCTTCGGGGGCGTGACCGGCATCTTCCTCGCCTCGCCGCCGGTCGACTTCGCGACCCACGACACCTACTTCGTCGTGGCGCACTTCCACGAGGTGCTCTTCGGCACGGCGGTCTTCGCCGGCTTCGCCGGGATCTACTACTGGTACCCGAAGATGACGGGCCGGATGCTGCGCGAGGGGCTCGGCAAGGCGAGCTTCTGGTTCATGTTCGTCGGCTTCTGGGTGACCTTCCTCCCCCAGTACCTGCTCGGTCTGCACGGCATGCCGCGGCGCATCGCCGAGTACTCGGCCGCGATGGGCTGGACGACGCTCAACCGCGTCTCGACCGGCGGCGCCTACCTGCTGTTCATCTCGGTCGCGCTGACCCTCGTCAACTTCTACGTCTCGTGGCGCCGGCCCGTCGCGGCCTCGGGCAACCCCTGGGACGGCCACACCCTCGAGTGGGCAACGTCGTCGCCGCCGCCGCACCACAACTTCCTCGCCATCCCGCCCATCCGCTCCGAGCGCCCGGTCTGGGACGCGAACCACCCCGAGCACCGGGCGTGGCACGCGCCGCGCCGGAAGGAGGCGGCGTCGGTGGCGGGCGACGGCAGGGAGCCCCGATGAAGTTCGAGTCGCGCTTCTTGCTGTTCATCGCGATCTTCTTCACCGCGGTCGCCCTCGTCTACTGGTTCTGGGGCTACGAGGACGGCGGCACGGTGATGCTCGTCGGGAGCGCCCTGCTCGGCCTGCTCCCCGGCGGCTACTACTTCTGGTGGTCCCGACGGATGACGCCGCGCGCCGAGGACGACCCGGACGCCACGCTCGCGGATGGTGCCGGTGTCGTCGGGGCGTTCCCCTCCTCGAGCGTCTGGCCCTTCGTCCTCGGGCTCGCCGCCGCGCTCGTGGCCCTCTCGCTCATCTTCGGCTTCTGGAGCGCGCCCTTCGGGCTCACGCTCGCCGGCTCGGCTGTCGTCGGCGTCATCATGGAGAGCCGCCGGGGCGGCTTCGTCTAGCCTCCTCGTCGTCGCGCCGCCGCTCGGCGAGCAGCCGGCGGACGAAGCGCGCGACGAAGCCCACGAGCACGGCGAGGAGCACGAGGAAGACGGCGAAGCCGGCGGCGAAGCCCACTAGGTCGCACGGCTCCGGAAGCGCACGAGGCCCTCCTGGACGACGGAGGCGACGAGGCGGCCGTCGCGCGCGAAGAGCGATCCCGTGGCGAGGCCGCGACCGGCCGAGGCGCTCGGGCTCGTCTGGTCGTAGAAGAGCCACTCGTCGGCTCGGAAGGGTCGGTGGAACCACATGCAGTGGTCGAGGCTCGCCCCGATGAAGGCGGGGTCCCACGGCGAGTAGCCGTGCCGCTCGAGGATGGTGTCGACGAGGGTGAGGTCCGAGGCGAAGGTCGCCACCGCGGCGTGCAGGAGCGGATCGTCCGCGATCGGGGCCTCGGTGCGCAGCCACAGCTGCTGGCGCGAGGCGGGGGCCGAACGCTGCCAGGGGAGCTCGCCGACGAAGCGGACGTCGAGGCCGTGGGCGGCGACGAACACCGCCGGCGTGGCGGCGCCGGCCCGCTCGGCGAGGGTGGGCAGCGACTCCGGCGCCGGCGCGCTCGGCATCTCGGCCGCGTGGTCGATCCCCTCCTCGCTCGTGTGGAAGGAGGCCTGGAGGTTGAAGATCGCCTCGCCGTGCTGGATGGCGACCACCCGCCGGGTGGTGAAGGAGCGGCCGTCGCGGATCCGGTCGACCTCGTAGAGGATGGGCGTCCGGGGGTCGCCCGGGCGCAGGAAGTAGGCGTGGAGGGAGTGGACCGTGCCGCGCCCGACCGTGCGCCCGGCGGCGACGAGGGCTTGGGCGGCGACCTGGCCGCCGAAGACGCGCAGCGTCAGCTCCTCGAGCGTCCCGGCGCGGAAGATGTTCACCTCGATCGGCTCGAGGTCGAGCAGCTCGAGCAGCGCGGCGATCCCGGTCCCCACCGACGAGACGGTACACTCGGCCGACGTGGCACCGCTGGCGGCGAGGGTCAGGCGCGTCCGGACCTTCACGAGGACGCCGGCCTTCTCGAAGCTGTGGCGCTACACCGTCGTCTCGGTCGTCTCGACCGTGATCTCGCTCGGGGCGCTCTTCTTCTTCTTCCACGAGCTCCGGCTCGCCTCGGCGGCGGTGTGCAACGTCCTCGCCACCCTCGTCGCCACCCTGCCGTCCTACTACCTCAACCGCACCTGGGCGTGGGGCAAGACCGGCAGGTCGCACCTCGTGCGCGAGGTGATCCCCTTCTGGGTGGCGGCGTTCGCGAGCCTCGTCGCCTCGACGGTCGCCGTCGGCGCCGCAGCGCACGTCGCCCGCCACTTCACGGCCAGCAACGACGTCATCACCGCAGTCGTCGAGTGCGCCAACTTCTGCACCTACGGGCTGCTGTGGGTCGGCAAGTTCGTGCTCTTCAACAAGGTGCTCTTCGTGGTGCCCGACTCCCGCACGGCGCGCGGCGAGGCGCTCGCCTCCGCCGAGGTCCTCGACGCGCCCTGAGCGAGCAGCCCCGGGGCCGAGCGGACGAGGCCGGCGACCAGGCCGAGCGCGCCGAGGAGGACGAGGGGGAGCTCGCCGAAGCGGTCGAAGGGGGTCCTCCCGCCGCGTAGCGCCACCCGCCCGACGACGAGCGCCGGCGATCCGAGGGCGCTGCGGGCCCGTACGTCGCCGTCCGGGGCGACGATCGCGCTGTAGCCGACCGTCGCCGCCTGCACGAGGTCGCGCCCGGTGGACACTGCGTCGAGGCGCGACGCGGCGAGCTCCTGCGCCGGCACCTGGCTCGAGCGGTAGGAGGCGGTGTTCGTCGCCACGACGAGGAGGTCGCCGCCGGCGTCCACCCCCGAACGGGCCCGGTCGGCGAAGAACGCCTCGTAGGAGATGAGGACGGCGAGACGGCCCGCCGGCGTCGCGAGCATGCCGGTGCCGTGCCCGGCGATCGCGTCGCGAGGCACCGCCGCGAGGTCGGCCACCTTGGAGACGACCGAACGCCACGGCACGTACTCGCCGAAGGGGACGAGGTGGGCCTTCTCGACGCGCCCCACGAGCCGTCCGGTGGGGGAGAAGGCGACCACCGCGTTCGTGAAGCGGTGGCGGCCGACGAGCTCGGTCACCCCGGCGAGCACGGTGGCGCGGGTGCGGCGGGCGACGCCGGCGAGCAGCTCCCGCGCAGGCGAGGCGTCGAGCGGTCCGGGGAGGGCGACGACGTCCTCCGGCCAGACGACGAGGTCGACCGGCCGCTCGATCCTCGACGTCTCGGCGAGGGTCGCGCCAAGGACGCGGGCCGCAGGGACCTCGAGGGCGCTCGTCCCCCGCCGCCCGCCGCCCTGGACGAGGGCGACCTCGAGGTGGCCGAGGGCGGGGCCGGCCCCGATGGCCGCGCCCAGGCCGGCCGCGGCGGCGACGGCCGCCGTCCCGACGAGGCCGCCGGCGAGCTGCACGCGCCACCGGCGCAGACCGCCGCGCCCGCGCGCGAGGAGGCCGTGCGCCGCGGCCTCGAGGCAGGTGCCCGCGAGGTAGGCGCCGGCGGCGGCCGCGACCGGGCCGCCGAGGCGGGCGAGGGGCGCGAGGGGCCCGCCGGCCTGCCCGAGGGCGAGCCCGGCGAGCGGGAGCCCGCCGAAGGGCACGGCCTGGCGGGCGAGCTCCGCGAGCGTGAGGGCGCTGGCGAGGGCGACGGGTCGGGCGCGCCGCGGGGCGAGCGCGCAGGCGGCGGCGGGGAAGAGGGCCTCGGCGAGGACGAGGACCGCGTAGCCGAGCCCGCTGAAGGCGAGCACGAAGGCGAGGCCGATGCCGTACTGCACGAGGCCCGCGAGGAGGCCGCGCCCGGCACGCGCCCCGACGCCGCCGGCGCGCACGCTCGTCGCGAGCAGCGCTGCGCCGAGGATCCCGAGGGGCCACCAGCCGAGCGGCGGGAGCGAGGCTGCCCAGGCGCCGCCGGCCGCAGCCGCCAGGCACCAGCGCAGCGCGCGCCGGTGCCGCGGCTCGCAGGCCTGGCGGCGGCGCGGGCTCATCCCGTCACGGCGGCGAGGACGCGATCGGCCGCCGCCTCTCCGCTCGCGACGCAGGCGGGCATGCCGATGCCGTCGTAGGCGGCGCCGCAGAGGGCGAGCCCGCCGAGCGCCTCGCAGCGGCGCCGGAGGCGGGCGACGAGGGCGAGGTGCCCGCTGCGGTACTGGGGGAAGGCGGCGGGGAAGCGCTTGACGAGCACCTCGAGCGGGGCGGCCTCGAGGCCGAGGAGGAGCGCGAGCTCCGCGCGCACGGCGGCGGCGAGGCGGCCGTCGTCGAGCTCGAGCGCACGCGTGTCCCCGGCGCGGCCGGCCGAGCAGCGCAGGACGACCTCGCCCGGGTTGGCGCTTCGCGGCCACTTGGTGGACGTGAAGGTCACGGCCGTGACGAGGCGGCCGCTCGAGCGCGGGACGAGCACGCCGCTGCCCGGCAGGACGGCGCCTCGGCCGTCGAGGCGCGCCCGCGACAGGCGCGGGGGGATGGCGCGTTCGTCGTAGACGAGGGTCACGGTCGCCACGCCGGCGTAGGCGACCTGCGCCAGGTCCTCGGCGAGCCGCTCGTCGAGGCTCGCGAGGAGCCTCGCCGCAGCGAACGCGGGGAGGGCGACGACGGCGCCGTCGACCACGAGGCCTCCGTCGACCTCGAGGCGGCGCCCGTCGCGGGCGCGGCGCAGCGCCTCGACCTCGGCACCGGTCGTCGCCGCGACGCCCGCCGCGGCGAGCTCCTCCTCGAGGCGCCCGACGAGCTCGGCCATGCCGCCAGCGAGGCCGAGGAAGGCCGGGGCGCCGTGCGCCGCCGGGTGCGCCGTCAGGGCGCGCAGCGCCCGCAGGAGGCTCCTCCGCCCGGCTGCCGCCTCGGCGAGGTGGGGGGCGGTCGCGGCGAGCGAGAGGTCGCGCGCGTCGCCGGCGTTGATGCCCCCGACGAGCGGGTCGACGAGCGACGCGAGCACCTCGCCCCCGAGGCGAGCGCCCACGACCTCGGCGATGGTCGGGTCGGGTCCGCCGGCGCGCGCCGTCGCGACGGGGTCCGGCGGCACGAGGCGCCCGGGCAGCACGAGGTCGGCGAGCGCACGTGCGCACCCCGCCGGGGAGACGATCCCCGAGCGGGCGACGGCGACGAGGTCGGTGGGGACGCCGAGCGCGAGCCCGGCCGGCAGGGGGCGGAGCCGCCCTCGGGCGAGCACGGCGGCGCCCGAGGTCGCGGGCGCGTGCAGCGAGTCGCCGAGGCCGAGCCGGCGGCACAGCGCCTCGAGCGCGGGCTGGCGCGTGACGAAGGCGTCGGGACCGAGGTCGACGGGCCGGCCGCGCACGCTCGCCGTGGCGAGCTTGCCCCCGAGGCGAGCGTCGGCCTCGAACAGGTGCACGTCGGCCCGCCCGGCGAGGGCGAGCGCGGCGGCGAGGCCGCTTAGGCCGCCGCCGATGACCGCGACCGTCGGGCGGCGCGCCTCAGCCACCGGGAAGGCGCGCCGCGGCCGCGAGGACGCGCCGGGCGAGCGCCGCGGCGAGGCGCGGTTCGTCGTTGAGCGAGGCGGTGCGACGGAACGCCATGCCGAGCGCCTCGGCGTGCTGGCGCGCCTCGACGTCGAGGTCGTAGCACACCTCGAGGTGGTCCGAGGTGAACCCCGCGGGGCACACGACGACGCCGCGGACCCCGCCTCGCGCGAGCTCGGCGATCACGGTGAGGACGTCGGGGCCGAGCCACGGCTCGGGCGTGCGCCCGGCGCTCTGGAAGGCGACGCGCCAGCGCTCGAGGCCGGCGCGTCGCGCGACGAGCCGAGCGGTCTCCTCGACCTCGGCGGGGTAGGGGTCGCCCTCGGCGAGCACCCGGCGCGGCAGCGAGTGCGCGGTGAAGACGACCTCGACCGGCTCGAGGTCGCCGAGCTCGCCACGCGCCGACGCGACGCGCTCGGCGAGCAGCTCGACGAGCACCGGGTCGTCGTGCCAGCGCTCGATGAAGGTGCAGGCGATGCCGTGCGCCGCGGCTCGCCGCTCCGCCCGCTCCAGGTACTCCCCAACGCTGCGGGGCGAGTAGTGCGGCGCGAGCACGAGGCCGACGAGCTCGCCGATGCCCGCGGCGGCGATCTCGTCGAGCGCGTCCTCGATGCGCGGCGGCGCGTGCTTCGCGCCGAAGAACACGCGAAAGCGCGCCGGGGCGAGGCGCTCGAGGGCCGCCGCGAGCGCGCCGACCTGCTCGGCCGTACGGCGCGCCAGTGGCGACGTCCCGCCGATCGCCGCGTAGCGCCGCTCGAGCTCGGCGAGCTGCTCGGGCGAGGGGGGTCGCCCCCGGCGGATGTCGGTGTAGTAGGCGGGGAGCTCGTCGAGGCTCGTCGGCGAGCCGTAGGCCATGGCGAGGACCGCGGTCGTCACGGCGCGTCCGTTCGCCCGGCCGGGCCGCGCCCGTGTGCGTGCACGAGGTCGACGAGGCGGGCGAGCACGTCGGGGTCGGTCTCGGGCAGGACGCCGTGGCCGAGGTTGAAGACGTGGCCGGGCAGCCCGGCCGCGTCCTCGAGCACGCGTGTCGCCTCGGCGAGCGCCGGGCCCGCGCCCGCGGCGCACAGCGCCGGGTCGAGGTTGCCCTGCAGGGCGACGGGTCGGCCGATCCGGCGGGCCGCCACGGGCAGCGGTGTCCGCCAGTCGACCCCGACGACGTCGGGCCCGGCCTCCGCCATGAGGTCGAGGAGCTCGGCCGTGCCGACGCCGAAGTGGATGCGCGGCACGCGAAGCGGGGCGAGGCCCTCGAGGACCCGACGGGAGGCGGGCAGGACGTAGCGTTCGTAGTCGCGCCTCGAGAGCGCGCCGGCCCAGGAGTCGAAGAGCTGCACGGCGCTCGCTCCCGCCTCGACCTGGGCCGACAGGAACGCGAGGGCGCTCTGCGCGAGCCGCTCGACGAGGGCGAACCACAGTGCCTCGTCGCCGTGCATCAGCGCCTTCGTGCGCACGAAGGTGCGAGAGGGACCGCCCTCGACGAGGTAGCACGCGAGGGTGAAGGGCGCGCCGGCGAAGCCGATGAGGGGCACCTCGAGCTCGCCCGCGAGCTGGCGGACCGTCTCGAGGACGTAGGGGACGTCGAGCTCGGGCTCGAGCGGGCGCAGGCGGGCGACGTCCGCGGCCGAGCGGATGGGGGACGCGATCACCGGGCCGGTGCCGGGGACCACGTCGAGGTCGACGCCGACGGCGGCGAGCGGCACGACGATGTCGCTGAACAGGATCGCCGCGTCGACCCCGTAGCGGCGGACGGGCTGGAGCGTGAGCTCGCTCGCGAGCGCGGGGTCGCGCACGGCCTCGAGGACGGAGCGCTCGCCGCGCAGCGCCCGGTACTCGGGCAGCGAGCGGCCGGCCTGGCGCATGAACCAGACCGGCGTCGTGTCGACCGGCTGCAGGCGGCAGGCGCGCAGGAAGCTCGAGTCCTCGAGCGGCACGTCACGACCCTAGCCCTGCCGGCCCCCCGCCTCGGAGGCGCCCGTTTGGTGCCGGCGGGCGGCGGTCGGCTAAGAAGTAGGGCCGTGGCGCACGTCACGGCCCTCGAACAGCCGCTGCCGCCTGGCCCCACCCACGCCAGGCGCCCGCAGCTGCTCGCCGTGGGCGTCATGATCTGGCTCGGCTCCGAGTTCATGTTCTTCAGCGGCCTGTTCGCCGCGTTCTTCACCATCCGGTCGCACGCGACCGTCTGGCCGCCGCCGGGCACGAAGCTCGACACCTACCAGGCCCTCGCCTTCACGGTCGTGCTGCTCGCCTCGAGCCCGACGATGCAGCTCGGCGTGTGGGCCCAGGAGCGCGGCGAGCGCGCCAAGGCGCGCTTTTGGATCGTCACGAGCTTCGTCCTCGGCCTCGCCTTCCTCGCCAACCAGGCCTACGAGTGGAAGACGCTCCCCTTCCGGCCGCGCACCAACGCCTACGGGTCGCTCTTCTACATCATGTCCGGCCTGCACGGCCTGCACGTCCTGCTGGGCCTCGTGGCGATGCTCGCACTCCTCGGGCGCATGGCGGGCCCGAGGGGAGACGCCGGCGAGACGCCGGTCTTCCAGGCGGTGAGCTACTACTGGCACTTCGTCGACATCATCTGGATCGGGCTGTTCAGCGCCCTGTTCCTCCTCTCCTAGCCGGTGCGCCGCGTCCTCCCGCCCGTCGTGCTCGTCGCCTTCGTCGTGGCGCTCGGCCTGGTCCTCTTCGCGCCGGCGCCGCGGCAGGCGCGTCCGCTCGGGCGCGTCACGCTCGCGGACGCCACCTCCCAGAACCAGGCGGCGAGCGTCGCCGAGGGCCGGACGCTCTTCGAGCAGTCCTGCTCGAGCTGTCACGGCAGCGAGGCGCAGGGCAGCGCCCTCGCGCCCAACCTGCGCGGCCTCGGCGCGGCGACCGTCGACCTGTGGGTCTCCTCGGGCTGGATGCCGCTCGCCAACCCGACGGCCCAGCCCATCAAGAAGCCGCCGGTGTTCGACCGCCAGCAGACCCTCGCCATCGCCGACTTCGTCGAGTCGCTCGGCGGCGGCCCCAGGGTGCCGTCGGTCAACCTGCGCAACGCGAACGTGAGCGCGGGCTTCAGCGTCTTCGCCCTGAACTGCGCGCCCTGCCACACGATCACCGGTGCCGGCGACGCCCTCTCCAACGGAATCAGCGCTCCCTCGCTCCACGACGTGACGGCGACCCAGGTCGCCGAGGCGGTGCGCACGGGGCCGGCGAACATGCCCCGCTTCAGCCCCGACCAGATCTCCAACGCCCAGCTCGCGGACCTCATCGCCTACGTCACGCGCGGCATCCAGCACCCGGCTGCCCCCGGCGGCCTCTCGCTCGGCGGGGTCGGCCCGGTGGCGGAGGGCTTCGTCGGCCTGTTCGTCGGCGTCGGGGTGTGCCTCCTGTTCGCCCTGTGGATCGGCGACCGCAGCGAGCGCGAGGAGGCGGGAGCGGGAACCCACGAGGAGGGAGCGCATGCCTGAGCCGCCTGCTGGCGGCGCTCGAGGCGACGGCGGCGCGCCACGGCCCGTCGTGACGCTCGAGTCCCCGCAGTTCCAGGTGCGCGCCCGCCGTCCGCGGCGCGCGGAGAAGGTGGCGGCGAGCGCGTTCGTCGTCGCGCTCGCGGGCTTCGCCGCCTTCGGCGGCGCCTACTGGCAGGGCGCCAACAACGAGTGGCTCGGCGGGACCCTCGGCGTCGGCTTCGTCGCCTTCGGCGTCGCCTTCGTCGTGTGGGGCAAGTACCTCATGCCACGCGGCCCGTTCGAGGAGCCGCGCCCGATGATGGCGGTGACGCCCGACGAGCGCGAGGCGCTCGTCGCGGACTTCGCGTCGCGGGGCAAGGTGGCCATCCGCCGCCGCACCTTCCTGCTCAAGCTGATGGGCCTGGCGGCCGGCGTCTTCGGCGTCGTGGCCGCCTTCCCGCTCCTGCGCTCGCTCGGCCCCCTCCCGCGCAAGTCGCTCTACAAGACGAAGTGGCGCAAGGGCTCCTACCTCACGACGATCGACGGGCGGCGCGTCCGCACGAGCGACGTCGCGGTCGGGGGGATCCTCACCGTCTTCCCCGAGGACGACGTCGGCGGCGCGATCTCCCAGACGGTGCTCATCCACGTCCAGGAGGGCGGGGACATCGTCACCCGCCCGGGGCGCGAGACCTGGGGGCCGGACGGCTTCCTCGCCTTCTCCAAGGTCTGCACCCACGCGGGCTGCCCGGTCGGCCTGTACGAGGAGCTCACCGAGCAGCTCCTGTGCCCGTGCCACCAGTCGCTCTTCGACGTGCGCGCCGGGTGCTGGCCGGTCTTCGGGCCCGCCCCCCGGCCGCTCCCCCAGCTGCCGCTCTACGTCGACTCGGCGGGCTACCTGCGGGCGCAGGCGGGGTACGACGAGCCGGTCGGGCCAGGCTTCTGGGAGCGGGGTGGCACGACGTGATCGACAAGCTCTTCGCCTGGTTCGACGACCGCCTGGCGATCTCGCGCGGCGGACGGCACCTCATCAACAAGATCTTCCCCGACCACTGGTCCTTCATGATCGGGGAGATCGCCCTGTACTCCTTCGTCGTCCTCCTCGCGACGGGCGTGTTCCTCACGCTCTACTTCGTGCCGTCCGCGCACGACACGATCTACCACGGCGTCTACCGGCCCCTCCAGGGCCAGAAGGTCTCCGAGGCCTACGCCTCGACGATCGACCTGTCGTTCTCCGTACGCGGTGGCCTGCTCATGCGCCAGATGCACCACTGGGCAGCGAACATCTTCGTCGGCTCGATCGTCGTGCACATGATGCGGATCTTCTTCACCGGCGCCTTCCGCCGGCCCCGCGAGGTGAACTGGATGGTCGGCGCGACCCTCCTCATCCTCGCGATCTTCAACGGCTTCCTCGGCTACTCGCTGCCGGACGACCTCGTGTCGGGCACCGGCATCCGGATCGCCTTCTCGATCCTCGAGTCCGTGCCGTTCGTCGGCAGCTACCTCGCCTTCTTCCTCTTCGGCGGCAACTACCCGGGGAACGGGTCGATCATCCCGCGCTTCTTCATCCTCCACGTCCTCATCCTCCCCCTCCTCATCCTCGGCCTGATCGGCGCCCACCTCGGCATGCTGGTCCGCCACAAGCACACGCAGTTCCGCGGGCGCGGCGCACGCGAGGACAACGTCGTCGGCACGCCGCTGTGGCCCGGCTTCGTGGCCAAGACCACCGGCTTCCTCTTCCTCATCGCCGGCGCCACCGCGCTGCTCGGGGCGCTCGTCCAGATCAACCCGATCTGGATGTACGGGCAGTACCGGCCCTACGAGGTGAGCTACGCGGTCCAGCCCGACTGGTACATGGGCTGGCTCGACGGCGCGCTGCGCGTCATGCCGAGCTGGGAGATCCACCTGCCGGGCCACATGGTGCCGAACGCCTTCTTCCCGGGTGTGTTCCTCCCCGGCCTCACGTTCACGCTCATCTACCTGTGGCCGATGCTCGAGGCGCGCTTCACGGGCGACACCGCCGAGCACCACCTGCTCGACCGGCCTCGCGACCGGCCGCTGCGCACCGCCTTCGGTGCGAGCGTGTTCGCCTTCTACTTCGTCCTGTTCGGCGCGAGCTCGACGGACGTGCTCGCCAACTACCTCTCGCTCACGCTCAACTTCGTGTTGTGGGCGTTCCGCGTCCTCGTCGTCGTCGTGCCGCTCGTCGTCTTCCCGGTCACCTACAAGATCTGCAAGGAGCTGCAGGCGACGCCCGGCGCGGGCCAGCGCAAGCGGTTCAACGTCGTCGTGCGCGCCGCGGCCGGCGGCTACGCCGTCGAGCCCGCGCCCGAGTACCCGGGCTACGCGCACGACGAACCCGAGCCGCTGCCCGTCGAGGAGATCGACCTGTCGGCGATCGAGGAGGAGGACAGGGCGCCCGCCGGCGTCTACCGGATCCCCCGCCAGTACCGCTGAGGGTGCCGCCCGTCCGGGCGGGGCGGCGGCCGCTACTGGGACGTGCCGCCCTCGCGCAGGTCCTCGAGCTCGGCCTTCACCGTGGCGAGCTCCTCCTCGAGGTCGCGCACGTAGGCCTCGAGCTCCTCCGCGCGCGTCCTGCGCCGCCGTGGGCCGCGGGCGAAGCCCGGACCGTACCCGAAGCCGGGGCCGGGCCCGTAGCCGTACCAGGGCGGTCCCCAGCGATGCCAGGGCCTGTGGCCGCACCAGCAACCCATCTCGCGCCTCCTCCGTGCCGTGTCCTCCTCACGGTAGGGAGACGAGCGCGGCGTGCCTAGGGAGGAAGGTCCCTCCGTTCCGCGCCGTGGCGAACGGTCCGGGCCGGCACGGCGTGCCGCGGGAGGGCGCGTGCGTGTGACGTGGTGGCGCGGCTCGCCGCCGGCCTGGTCCGGCGACGCAGGCCATCCCGAGTCGAGCGGTCCGAACCGCCGGCCGGTCGAGCGCTGCTGCGAGCCGGTCGCGCCCGGCACCTGCCGGTCGGGCCGCGGCGATCGCCAGTGGCGCCGTGCCGGTGGGCGGCGATCGAGCAGGAGGCCCGGTCCTCGTCAGCCGCGCGCGGTCGTGGCGACCCCCGATCCGATGCGCCCCGCCGCGGCGACGGGCCGCGAGCTCGTCGAGGCTCGACCGGCCGCCACCCACCGGCTCGCGCTCGGCTCGCAGCCCGTCCGCCGCCAGCCCGTCTGGCTTCCCGAGTCCTGCGGTCCAGCGACGCGTTCCCTGCGGTCTGCGGCGAGCCCGGGAGGGGAGTCGAACCCCTATCGCCTGATTACAAGGCAGGTGCTCTGCCGTTGAGCTACCCGGGCCGGCGGGCGTCCTCAGCTCGAGGTGCCGGGCGACTCCGTCTGCACCTCGGCCCGGCGCGCCTGCCCGAGCGCCTCGGTGCCCGAGGGGCGATCCGGGGTCGGCCCCGACGAGTGGCGTGGTCGCACCTCGCGCGCCGACAGGATGCGGACGGAGCCCGACTGCGCGACCGGTGCCGGGCGCGCCGCGGGGTTGGGCGGCGAGGCCTGGGTGGCGTGTGTTCCGCCGACGAGGAAGGCGAGCGGGGACGTGCGCAGCGCGAGGACGATCGGCTTGAGCGCAGCGAGCGCGACCGGGTAGCCGACCAGGACGACGAAGGCACCGAAGGCGAGCCCGGCGACGACGTCGCCGGGGTAGTGCGCGCCGACGTAGACGCGAGCGAAGGCGAGGAAGAGACCGAGCAGCGTGGCGAGCGTGGCCATGAGGCGGTCGCGGACCAGCCACAGGCCGGCGATCACCGCCCCGGCCACGGTGGCGTGGTCGCTCGGCATCGTGAAGTCGTTCGCCCTCGGCACGAGCACCTCGACGCCGCGCAGGACGTCGTAGGGACGGACCCTGCCGATCAGGTGCGAGAGCGGCTGGTTCAAGCCGAGCGCGACGAGGGTGCCGATCGCCGCCCACACCGTTGCGGCCAGACGCTGTGCACTGTCGGCGAGCAGGTGGTCGCCGCGCGCGCGCACGTACGCGAGCAGGACGAGGGCGGCGAGGACAGCGACACCGGCGACGAGCGCGTAGGCGCGCATGACGCCGTGAGCCCACGTGGTATCCCGCGCGAACCGGTTTACGTCGAGGTAGAGGGTCGTGTCCACGGCACCGCCTGGCTCTGTCGGCTGCCAAGCTACCCCAGCGGACGCTCCATCGGGCGAACGGTCGCGACTAGCATCGCTGCGACACGGCGACGGTGGCAGCTTGGCCCGACGCGAGCGCTCGACTCCCCGCAGACGTCTCGCCCGCGCCAGCACGCACGCAGGAGGACGACGGCTTCATGCGGATCCTGGTACTCGGTGGCGACGGCTACCTCGGCTGGCCGACGGCGCTGCACCTGTCGGCGCGCGGCCACGAGGTCGGCGTGCTCGACTCGATGGTGCGCCGCCACTACGACGACGAGA